>JALSOY010000180.1 GCA_026986235.1 Caldifarciminota bacterium | reverse complement strand
ATTTGGAAAGATGACAAACACTATGAGTGCGGCTATTTCAACGAGTACAAATGGGAGTGCCCCCGTTATGATATCTTTCAGGGTTACTTCTTCCGGGGCGATGCTTTTTATCACATACAGATTCAGGCCAACCGGAGGTGTGATCACCGCCATTTCGATGGTTATCATCATTATAACGCCGAACCAGATTTTGTCGTAGCCGAAAAGTTGAATGGTGGGGAGGAGGATCGGGGTGGATATCAGTATAACAGAAGCACCATCGATAAACATACCGAGGAATATGAGGAGAGCAACAACTGCGGTGAGGACCATGTACTTTGACATGTGGGCACTGGCCACAAATTCGGCAAGCTGCTGGGGAAGTTGTAGTCTCGTTAATACATAGCCGAACAGCATTGCATTGACGAAAATGAGAAGAATCATACCGGAGGTTTTCATGGTAGCGAGGAGGATTTCCCAGAACACTTTCCAGTTCATGGACCTGTAAACGAATATGGCCAGGAAGTATGCGCCCACTGCGCCTATGGCAGCAGATTCGGTTGGCGTCGCTATTCCTGTGTAGATGCTCCCCAGAACAAGGATTATCAGAAATAGGGCTGTCCAGGCGCGACCAAGACTTTGGAACCTCATTTTCCATGTGATCTTCTCTCTGGGCCTCGGGGCTATCTCCGGGTTCAACAGTACGCGGAAGTAGATGTATATCATCATGAAAACGGCGAGAATAATGCCAGGAACTATCCCGCTGATGAATAGTTTTCCAACTGATTCGTCCGCTATCGCACCGTAGAGAATAAAGCCGATACTCGGCGGAATAAGGAGTGCGAGGGCTCCTGCCGCTGCAACCGATCCTGAGGCGAGGGATCTGTCGTATCCCCTTTTCAGCATCTCTGGAATTGCGAACGCGCCTATGGTGGCGGCACCTGCAACACTCACACCGCACATTGCACCGAACACGGCACTTGCCACCACTGTCCCCATGGCAAGGCCCCCGGGTAACCAGTTGGTCCAGCGGCTTGCCATCTGGTATAGATCGCTACCTATCCCGGTATGAAACAGGATCTCTCCCATGAGAATGTAAAGGGGAATTGCGATGAGCACGAAGTTGTCCATCTTCTCGTAGAAAATTTCAGGTATGACGGTAAGCCCACCAAGGCCGTGCATTATGATGATACCCACAGCACTTGCTATACCAAGAGAGGCAAATACCGGAACGCCGTAAAAAAGGACCGCAAGGAAAACAAGCAATACGATTATTGAAATCGTTACGCTACTCATCCGGAGATTCTCCTGTAACAAGCACCATTATGTTTCTTATAATCTGCAGGAGCAGGAAAACCATACCAATCGGAATGGTCATGTAAACTATCCACATGGGAAAGTTCAGGAGACTCGTGGATCTGTAATGTTCTCTATATGCGAGGAGAGTGAAACCTATGCCTTCGTAAATCACGAGTGCCGTGAATAAGAAGAGGAGGATGTTTACCGTCAGGTCGTGTATTCTCCTGCCAGCACCTTTTAGCCTCGAAGTGAGTACCTGTACACTAACATGTTTTGCTTTCAACAGGATGTAACCTGATCCAAAAAATGTGAGGGCAACCATGAGGTATCCTGAGATCTCCAGTGCAATGTGACTGGGTCTTCTTAAAACATATCTTGAAAATACCCCCCATGTAGCAAGGACGAGGAGAACAAAGATGGAAAAACCGGTAAAGTACCCCATGAACTCGTTGATTTTATCAATAGACCTCACCACTCTGTTTTTCATGTTAAAAAAGTTTTTTACCGGTTAAGGTCTAACTCTATCTTTTCAGGTGGTGGCTCTCAATGAAGTCTATGTACTTCTGGCCGTCGGGGACCTGTTTCACCCACCATTCGTAAACGGATGTGAGTCTGTTTTTGAATTCGTTGAATGCAGTATCATCAAGGATGTGCACCTTCATGCCGTGCTCTTTAAAGACTTTAAGTGCGCTCCTTTTTGTCTCCTTAACGCCTTCAAAAGACCACTCTGCCCATTTCTGAGCCGAAGTCTGGAGAAGCTGCTGGATATCTTTTGGAAGTGAGTTAAATTTCTTGTTGTTGAAGGCAAGAAGGATGGTGTAGTTCCCGACATTTGCAACCGTGAGGTACTGCATGACCTCGTAGAGTTTTCTTCCTGTGTATGTGAGATAGGGTCTCAGGCATCCGTCAATGGTCTTTCTCTGGAATGCCGTATAAAGTCTTCCAGAGGACATGAATGTGGGTGAACCACCGAGCACCTCAATTGCCTTAGCGTGGGCCTTACTCGAAACAGCCCAGATCAAGCCCTTGACATCGTCCGGGCCCTTTATCTCGTGTCTGAGATTGCCAAACTGATACATACCGCCGGGGCACTCTGCGAGCACTTTTATACCCTTTCTGAGCCACTTGTCTTTAAGGCCAATATCCCAGAGACCTTCCTGAATAACATGCCAGGCATCGTCCTCATCTCTCAAGAGGAACGGGAGTGCACCCACATCCGATCCCGGAATGGTACCGGACTGGTAGTTGGCGTTGGGGATTGATACATCAATTTCCCCCCTCTGAAGGGCAGGAAGCTCGGCTTTTGCCTTGAAAAGCTGGCCACTGTGGAAGAATTTAAACTTGACCTCGCCGTTGGATTTCTCTTCCACATACTTCGTCCATCTCTGTGCAACAGGAGTCCAGAAGTAGGAGGTGGGAAACATCGTTGAAAAGGTGAGCTCTATTTTTGGATTTTTGGCTGACAGGATTCCGAAACTGAAGGATGAACCGAGAACCGCTGTCCCCCCTGCAACCACGCCCCTTTTCAGGAACTCCCTTCTCGTGTACTTCTTATCCATGGCAAACCTCCTTGTTGATAAAACCCATCTTATAACCTTACATGATAAAATGTCAACAACTATAACCAGGCCTTATCCGTGAACCAGGGGGAGTTTTGTAAAATCACCTGCCCGTTATTTCGAATTTCAGCTTTCCTCCTTCAGCCGTTACTTTTATACTGGAGTTTTCTTTCAATTCCCCGGAGATAATCATCCGTGAGAGTTCGTTAGCCACCAGTCTTTCGATGGTTCTCTTGAGGGGTCTTGCCCCGAATTCCTGGCTATAACCTTCCTTTGCCAGGAATTCACGGGCGGACTCGTCTATTTCAAGCTCAATATTTTTCTCAGCCAGTGCCCTTTTTATCCCTTCCATCTCGAGGTCAACAATTTCCTTTATCGTTTCCATATCAAGTGGTTTGAAGATAACGATTTCTGTAATTCTATTGAGAAATTCGGGGCGAAAGTGCTTCCTCAGTTCGGCCTCGAGGATGCTCCTCTTTCTCTCGTCGTCAAGGTTCGTATCAAGAAGTACACGGGATGCGATATTTGAAGTCATAATTATGATTGTGTTTTTGAAATCCACCACATGTCCCTGGGCGTCAGTGAGTCTGCCGGCATCGAAGATCTGCAGCATGATGTTGAAGACATCAGGGTGGGCTTTTTCTATCTCGTCAAAGAGTATAACCTGGTAAGGTCTTCTCCTCACTGCCTCTGTGAGCTGTCCCCCTCTCTCAAAGCCAATATATCCGGGAGGTGCACCTATTAATCTCGAAACTGCGTGTTTTTCCATGTACTCTGACATATCAATCCTTAAAAGTGCATTTTCGTCGTTAAACAGGAACCAGGCCAGCTGGCGTGCGAGGTGGGTTTTACCGACACCTGTGGGGCCAAGGAAGAGGAACACTCCTATTGGTCTGTTGGGATCGGAAAGTCCTGCCCTTGCCCTTCTCACTGCGTCGGATATGACCTCAATCGCCCTATCCTGTCCTTTTACCCTCTTTTTCAGTTCCTCTTCCATTCGGAGGAGCTTTCTGGCCTCATCTTCGAGAAGTCTCGTCACAGGTACACCGGACCATCTGGATACCACCTCCGCCACATCTTCCTGGTCAACCACATCATCCACCCCTGTCTCTTCAATCCACTTTGCCCTCTTTGATTCGTATTCTTTTATGAGTTGGTCAAGTTCATCCTTGATCTTCCCTGCTTTCTCGAAGTCATTGTACTGAGCGGCTATTCTACCCTCCTCCGTCAGTTTCGTAATCCTTTCCTTTAACACTTTCACCTCTTCTGGCATTTCAGATAGCTTTAATCTGACGGCCGAGCAGGCCTCGTCCAGGAGGTCAATGGCCTTATCGGGAAGCTTTCTTCCGGTTATGTATCTGTTTGATAGCTTTGCTGCTGCTTTTATTGCGTCGTCTGTGATCCTGAGGTCGTGGTGTTTTTCAAACCTTTCTTTCAGACCCATGAGGATCTGGATGGTTTCCTTCACCGACGGTTCTTTCACGAACACAGGCTGGAACCTCCTTTCGAGGGCACCGTCCTTTTCGATCCTCTCCCTGTATTCATCGAGGGTGGTTGCCCCAATGACTCTGAGTTCACCTGAGGCAAGGGCGGGTTTCAGGAGATTTGCGGCGTCAACTGCGCCTTCAGCGGCGCCTGCACCCACAATGGTGTGGAGTTCATCGATAAAAAGTATTGCCCTATCCTGCATCTTGCGGACCTCTTCAATTACGGCCTTCAGCCTATCCTCAAATTCACCACGAAATTTTGATCCGGCGAGGAGAGCACCTATGTCAAGCTGCAATATCTTCCTTTCCTTCAGGGGATCTGGTACATTCCCTTCTACTATCCTCTGCGCAAGACCGTGTACGACAGCCGTTTTACCAACTCCTGGTTCGCCTATTAAAACGGGGTTATTCTTCGTTTTTCTCATCAGGATCTGAGCAACCCTGCGGATTTCCTCTTCTCTGCCGATCACCGGATCGAGTTTTCCCAGCTCCGCCAGTCTCGTAAGATCAGTGGTGTATCTTTCAAGGGCGTTGTACTTCTTTTCTGCATCGGGACCCGTAACCCTCTGACTTCCCCTGATTTCGTACAGAGCAGAATAAATTTTTTCTTTGTCAACTCCAAATTCCTTTAAAATTCTTCGAGATGGGCCGTTAGAAACTTCGGCAATTGCAAGGAGTATGTGCTCTGAAGCGACATATTCGTCTTTCAGGTTTCTCGCCTCTTCAAAAGACTGCTGGAGCACCCTCTCGGCGGCGGGGGTTATGTATATCTGTGCAGGTGTACCATGTGAAAATTCAACCTGTGGCACCCTTCTCAGGACATCAGCAATCCTGTCTTTGACGGCAAAGGGGGAAATCCCGAGTTTTTCAAATATCCCGGGCACAACCCCATCTTCCTGTGAGAGAAGCCCGTAGAAAATATGCTCTACATCGAGCTGGTTGTGCCTGAATTTAACGAGCGCATTCTGAGCCAGCTCAAGGGCTTCCCGCGCTCCTTCCGTAAACTTATCCAGCTTCATCTTCTGTCTCCTCCACTAAAATTTTATGAGTGTATTAATTAGAGGTTTTTTGTTAGCTGTCAAGTGCAAAGCGGTCTTGAACATAGCACCTGCGTGATGTATCATTGAAAAAATGGGTATTCCAAAGAAACCTGATCCAGCAAAGCTTATAGTGGGACTAATCTTTCAGCCAGAATTCCTGGATAGTGCCGTATCTGAACTCGAGAAAAATTTTGGTCCTGTCAGTCTTAAAAGTGAGATTATCCCTTTTAACAGGACGAATTACTACGAAGAGGAGATGGGTAAGGGTTTACTGAGGCAGTGGCTTGCCTTCAGAGAGCTTATAGATCAGGACAAAATAGTTGAGATAAAACTCAGGACCAACGAGATTGAAAAAATCTGGATGGACGGTGGAAGAAAGGTAAACATAGATCCGGGTTATGTAACGGAATCCAGGCTCGTTCTGGCAACGACGAAGGACTATTCCCACAGAATATATCTCCGTGACGGTATTTATGCCGAGGTAACTCTAATTTACAGAAGAAAGCTGGGATTTGTCCCCCTTCAATGGACATATCCTGACTATACCACTCACGAGGCCATCGAATTTTTCAACAGGGTCCGTGAGGAGTTAAAAAGTGATCTAAAGGAGTATCGGGCTCGTCAGCTGGGATTCATCACACGGGAGGATAAAAATGCTTAAGACTTTCAGGGATGTCATTGATATAGCAAAGGGCAAAGGGAGGAGGAGACTCGCTGTGGGTGCCCCTCACGCCCTTCCTATGATCGAGGGATTGAAACTTGCCATGGAAGAGGGCCTGATCGAGCCTGTCCTCATTGGGAATAGAGATAAAATCCTCGAACTCATTAAGGCCCTGGGATCCGACGAAAATGACTTTGTGATACTCAGCGCAAAAGACGAGTATGAGGCTACGATGACCGCCGTGGAACTTGTCAGAAATGGTGAGGCTGATCTGATCCTGAAGGGGAAAATAGGCACTCCGGAGTTTTTGAGAATAATTTTAAACCGTGAAAGAGGTCTCAGAACGGGTAAGATTTTATCCCACATAGCATTACACGAGGTGCCTGGAAAGTATCACAAGCTGATATTTCTGACCGACGCAGGAATGAACATCAGGCCGGATCTGGAGATGAAGATAAAGATACTTGAGAACTGCCTTGAAGTAACCAGGAAGCTCGGGTACGAGAGGCCAAAGGTGGCAATTCTCGCTTCTATAGAGACCATACATCCCGATATGCCGGAGACTCTTCATGCTGCTGCAATCTCCAAACTGGCGGACAGGGGATACTTTGGCAATGTAGCCGTTGACGGTCCCCTGGGCTTTGATCTTGCAGTTTCAAAAGAATCCGGTGAGATAAAAGGTGTAACGGGAGAGGTGATAGGTGATGCCGACATAATGCTCGTGCCTGATGTAGCCACGGGTAACATCATGTCCAAGACGATGATTTACTTCGCAAACGCCCTCGTTGGAGGCGTGGTTGTGGGAGCAAAAGTTCCCATCGTTCTTCTTAGCAGGTCAGATACCCCTGAGATGAAACTTGCCTCCATAGCCTTTGCGATAAGTATAAGCTGACCATAGTACCCAAGTTGACACAAAAATTGAGGGAAGTCTATAATTTATGCCAATTTTTGAAATCCACGAAGGAGGACAAATATGAGTTTAGATGTCAACGCCATCAGGAATTTTGCACTTATCGGACACGGTGGTTCTGGTAAAACTTCGCTGGCTGAAGCTCTTTTATACAGGGCGAAGGTGACAAGCAGACTGAACAGTCCCGATCAGGGGAATTCCATACTGGACTTTGATCCTGAAGAGATCAAGAGAAAGATCACGATTAATCTTTCAGTAGCACATTTTGAGTGGAAGAGCAGGTGGATGAACCTCATAGATACTCCAGGTTACCTTGACTTTGCCGGAGAGGTGGCAGCAGGCTTAAGGGCAGCTGATAACGCAGTTGTGGTTATTGACGCGTCCTCCGGAGTTGAAGTGGGAGCTGAGAAATATTATGAAATAGCAAAGAAGAGGGGGATTCCGAGGATTATTTTTGTCAATAAAATGAAAGCCCCCGAGATCAATGTCGATGCACTCATTCAGGAGCTTAAAGAGACTTTTGGAAACGGCGTCGTGCCGGTTCAGATCCCCATAGGCTCAGGTGAAGATTTTAAAGGTGTATTTGACCTTATAAGCGGTGACCCTTCCACCCTTCAGGGGGATGTGAAAGATTATGCAGAATCAAAAATTGAGGAGCTCAAGGAGGCAACGATTGAGCTTTCTGAAGAGCTTCTTGAGAAGTACATGGAAGGGGAGGAGATCTCCACGGATGAGCTTTCCAGAACCCTGAGAGAGGGGATCATAAGTGGGGAGCTCATACCTGTTCTTTTTGGTGAGGCAAAGGACCTCATAGGTGTGGACGAGCTCGCTGACTTTATTGCCGAATATGGTGCCTCTCCTGTAAATGCCCCGAAGGAAATAGGCAGGATGGGGGAGGAAGAGATTGAAATCGTGCCTGATCCCTCAGAGCCCCTCGTAGCCTTCGTTTTTAAAACAATTTCAGAGCTCCATGTGGGTGAACTATATCTTGTTAAAGTGTATTCAGGGACCCTGACACCTGGAATTGAAGTTATTAATGCAAATCTTGGAAGGACCGAGAAGATAAACCAGGTTTACCTCGTTCGTGGAAAGGAAAGAAAGGAGACGGACAGGCTTATACCCGGGATGATAGGGGCTCTCGTGAAGCTCAAGGAGACGAAAACCGGTCACACCCTGTGCTCAAAAGACAGGCCCGTGGTTCTCCAGGGAATTGAATTTCCACATCCCACCATCTCTGTGGCCATTGTACCCAAGACGAGGGAAGACCAGGAGAAGGTTTCTGAAGGACTTTCAAAACTCAGGGACGAGGACCCGACATTTGAATTTCATTATGATCCTGAATTAAAGCAGACCCTGATATCCGGTCTCGGAGAGATTCATCTTGATGTGATCGTCTCGAAGTTGAGGGATAAATTTGGTGTTAATGTGGAGACTTCAAAGCCAAAGATTCCGTACAGGGAGACCATAAGGAAGCCGGCACAGGCCATGGGTAAGTATGTAAAGCAGACGGGTGGACACGGTCAGTACGGTATTTGTTACATAAAAATTGAGCCCCTACCTCGTGGTGGTGGGTATGAGTTCGTCAACGAGATTTTTGGAGGTGCCATTCCCTCCCAGTTTATCCCGTCTGTGGAAGCGGGTATCAAGAAGGCCATGGAAAAGGGAGTCCTTGCAGGTGCAAAGGTTGTGGATGTAAAGGTTACACTCTACGATGGTAAGTACCATCCGGTGGATTCGTCCAACCTTGCCTTTGAAATTGCAGGATCAATGGCTTTTAAAGAGGCTGAGGCCAATGCCGACCCCTACCTGCTGGAGCCGATCTACGAGGTGGAAGTCAGGGTACCCGAGGAGTACATGGGAGATGTCATTGGAGATCTTAATGCTCGAAGGGGCAGGATCCTCGGTATGGAGGCAGAAGGTAAGATGCAGATCATCAAAGCCCATGTACCACTCGCTGAACTTTACAAATACTCCTCTACCCTGAGGTCCATTACCAAGGGTCGTGGGACATTTACCATGAAATTCTCGCATTATCAGGAAGTTCCCAAAGAGATAGCGCAGAAGATTATCGAAGAGGCAAAGAAGGAACAGGAAGAGGGTAAGTGAGGGCCGGCCCTGAGTGTTTTCCCTGCGCACTCAACCAGGTCCTGAGGTTGATGCGCGCCGTAGAGCTTGACGACGAAACCATCCTCGACGCCATTAAAGAGGCATGGGAATACATAAAAGGGCTCGACCTTGAATACTCACCGGCATACATTGCTACCCGTTCTATCAGAACGGGTAGCAGGTATTTCCCGGTGAAGGACCCCTATCTTGAATTCAAAAGAGAGCACAACAGGATTGCCATAAAGGTTCTCGAAGAGGTAAAGGGAAAGGTTGAAAACTCACCGGATCCTCTGAAATACAGACTCATCCTGATGGCCTCCGGAAACATCATAGATCTCGGGACCCAGGACAGGTTTGATCTTTTGAGCACCCTTGAGCAGAATTTCAAGGCTGGTTTTGGAATCGATCATTATGAGATCTTTAGAGAAAAGCTCACCACGGCAAGAAAATTCATGCTCATTGCTGACAACGCTGGTGAGGTTGTTTTTGACATATACTTCCTCAAAAAGCTCGATGTTTATGAGAAAATTCTCGTTGTAAAAAGCGGTCCGGTTTTAAACGATGTAACAAAGTACGATCTTAAAGGTCTGGATACGGAGGGTATCAGGATCGTTGAAACCGGATCCGACGCCCTCGGCGTGGACTTCCGTGAAGCATCAGAGGAATTTTTGGAGGAATTCAACAGCTCAGACATCGTGCTTGCCAAAGGGCATGCAAACTTCGAGACCCTGGACGACGCCCCACGGGATGTTTTTTTGCTTCTTCAAATAAAGTGTCAGGTCGTATCAAGGAGACTTGGTAAACCCGTGGGGACACCCGTATTTGCC
>JALSOY010000179.1 GCA_026986235.1 Caldifarciminota bacterium | reverse complement strand
GACATCGTGCTCGCCAAAGGGCATGCAAACTTCGAGACCCTGGACGACGCCCCACGGGATGTTTTTTTGCTTCTTCAAATAAAGTGTCAGGTCGTATCAAGGAGACTTGGTAAACCCGTGGGGACACCCGTATTTGCCCTGAATAAACTCATCGGGTAGGTCGTTAATGAAGTCTGGTTGGTATAATGGGAAGACTTTATGCGAGAATCATCTCAGAATCGGCTGAGTGCCGTCACTTCAAAAAGTGATTCTTCCCTCTCGTTGGCAAGGTATCGTCTCGTGGTATCAAAAGGGTACTGAGGGATCCCGGTAATGATACCTGGTACACTATGAGTATGGTTGGCATCTTTGAAGCATGTCTCCTAAAGTTGATCCCTCATCCAATACCCTTTGAAGACGGTTTTTTTGAATGTAACCGCTATACACGATGCACTTGAGAAAGACACCTGGATTTGTGTAAATTGAAATTTAGATAAATCCCCGTCTGCAGGTGAAAATCAGTCTGAGAGGATAGCCAGTGCTTCCTCCAGGTACTCTTCTGGGACGAGAACTTTGACCTGCCCGAGGCCATCAACCGTGAGACCGTAAATCTGACCGATGGCTTCGTATTCAAGCCTTACCGGTATATCGCTGGCCTCAAGTAATCCTTTGACGATGTGAGCTTCGGGCAGGCCACTTGTTACCTTTACTACTTTCCAGTTATCCATTTAACCTATAACGCCCAGTTCTTTCCCGACCTTTGCAAATTTCTCAAGGGCAAAGTCCAGGTCCTCTCTGGAATGGGTAGCGGAGATCATAACTCTTATTCTGGCCTTTCCACGGGGAACTGTGGGATACCCGATTGCCTGAGCAAAAATCCCTTCCTCAAACAACCTTTTTGAAAATTCCTGTGCAACGGTTGCCTCTCCCAGCATGACCGGAGTAATGGGGGTCTGGCTTTTACCTGTATCGAAGCCGAGTTTTTTCATGCCTTCTTTGAAGTATTTAGCGTTATCCCACAGCTTATTCACCAGTTCGTCAGATTCTGTAAGGATATCCACGGCAGCGATAGAGGCCGCCACATCCGGAGGCGTTACTGCACTGGAGAACAGGAAAGGTCTCGCTTTCTGTTTCAAATACTCAACGATTTCTTTTGAACCTGCCACATATCCACCGACCACTCCAAATGCCTTGGACAGTGTTCCCACCTCGATGTCAACTCTCCCGTGTAGTCCAAAGTGGTCAACGATACCTCTACCGCCCCTTCCAAGAACGCCTTCACCGTGTGCGTCGTCAACCATAAGGATAGCGTCGTACTTTTCGGCAACTTCTGCAATCTCGGGCAAAGGAGCAATATCTCCATCCATGGAAAATACGCCATCAGTAACGACGAGCTTCCTCCTGTACTTTGGTCCCTCCTCTTTGAGTTTCTTCTCAAGGTCCACAGGATCATTGTGATTGTATCTAATAATGGTTGCCCTCGAAAGTCTCGATCCATCAATTATTGACGCATGGTTCAACTCGTCAGAGAAAATGGCGTCTCCACGGCCGACGAGAGCAGGTATGGTTGCCAGATTGGCGTTGAATCCACTCTGGAAGGATATGGTTGCCTCCGCTCCTTTGAACTCCGCGAGTTTCCTTTCCAGCTCGTTGTGGAGTGACATGGTACCTGCTATTGTTCTAACGGCTGCAGGGCCGACACCAAATCTCTCGATCGCTTCCTCTGCCTTCTCCCTGAGCTTCGGGTGGTTGGCAAAGCCCAGGTAGTTGTTTGAACACAGATTCAGTACCTTTTTGCCATCCACGATGATCCAGGCACCCTGAGGAGATTCTATGGTCCTGATAGTGATGTAAAGTCCTTCTTTCTTCAAATTTTCTATTTCTTCACGGATAAAATCGAGCTTTCCCATACTTCACCTCCTAAAAACTCATAACGATCTTTGCTGCCTCTTTTTTGATCAATAGTTCCATCCCCTTCTCAATCTCATCAATCTTCAGCTGATGTGTGATGATAGGGGTAAGGTCCACCTTACCTGAAGCGAGCAAGGCTGTGGATTGATACCAGGTTTCAAACATCTTCCGTCCCGTTATTCCATAAATTCTAAGCCCCTTGAAGATCACATTTTCGGAAAGATCAATGGAAATTTTCCTGTGAGGTATGCCAAGGAGGGAGATTCTTCCTCCATTTCTTATGACCTTGAACATCTGCTGTATGGCGGTTTCAGCTCCGGACATTTCCAGAACGACATCAACACCGAGCCCGCCAGTTTCATCGAGGATCACATCTATGGGGTTCTCTTTTTGAGGATTAATCAATCTATCGGCTCCCATTTTGTTTCCGAGGGAAAGTCTGAAATCGTTGGGTTCAATGAGAAAAATTCTGGAGGCTCCCCCTGCCTTTGCCACGGCGACTGACATAAGGCCGATGGGACCACCACCGAACACAGCAACGGTTCTGGCAGTTATGTCTTCAACGAGAGTGGAATAAACTGCGTTACCAAAGGGTTCCTGAAGGGTTGCCACCTCAGGCGGTATTGTCCTGTCAGTTTTCCACACATTTCCCTCGGGTACCTTCACATATTCCGCAAATGCCCCGTTGACATCCACCCCCAGAATCCTGACATTTACGCAAATATGGGAGTTCCCTGTTCTACAGAGATAACAGTGACCGCAGGCAATGTGAGTTTCTGCAGAGACATAATCCCCGGGATTAACGGACTTGACCTCTTTGCCGATTTCCACCACTTCTCCAACGAACTCGTGGCCGAAGATGATAGGGGGTTTGATGCGGGAAGCGGACCATTCATCCCATGTGTAGATGTGTACATCTGTGCCGCAGATACTATTTTTAATGACTTTAATAAGCACATCATGGGGACCGACCTCGGGTATTGGAGCATCCACGATTTCGAGGCCGGGTCCCGGCTTCTGTTTCATAACAGCTTTCATTTTCAAGCCTCCCTGTGAAATATCCCGCACAAAGTATAATTCATGGGGATGAACCGTTCAACACAGGGTAAGCGGAAATTATAGTTAATTGCAAAACCTGATGCAATTATCGAACACCATGTCTTCCTCTTAGCAAAGTGGGATTTGGAACACCGAAGTCCCCCTCCTTCAGAAGGAGGATGTAAATCACTTAAATTCAATCCCCCTGTTTCCCCCTTCTCCAAGGGGGATTTTGGGATGAGGAATCCCCCGTTTGACAAAAGACGGGATTTTAGGAGACCAAGATCCCCCTCCTTCAGAAGGGTGACATAGGGGGATGCCTACCTCTTAATCTTCAATCCCTCCTTATAAGGAACTTTGCGGATGACTATAGTATGCACAACTTTAAAGGATTTCCATGATACTTTCTTTGGGAATTCTGAGTCCCCTGGAGGTAGTGGCTTTAAGGGGGGCGCGCGAAGCGCGCCCCCCACTTTATTCAAAAAACAAATACAGGACCTATCGAGATGGTAAACACCTTCGTGTTTATGTCGTTGTAATCTGTGGTCGTGAAGATAAAGTCAAAGCTGAGATTGAGATCTATCCCGAAGGTTTTCCTGGGCTGAATGTAGAATCCGGCTCCACCATGTATTCCAATCGAATTGTGTGTCGCCTTCGCCTTGGTACCCTGCCCGACATTCTTGACCTCTGTTGAAACGATGTAAAGACCTCCTCCACCCTGGACATAGGGCATTAATGGTCTGTCTGGAAGTGGGAAGTAATACCTTACCGCACCCTTTATGGCAAAAATCTTGTCGTTGACCTTCTGGACATGGGGATCGACTGTCTGGTTTCCGGCCTTGTTTATTTTGTGGCTGGCACTGGAAATTCCCAGCATGGTGAGGAGGTTTCTGGTTAAGCCGAAGGAGAAGTATCCCGACAGATTGAAGGCGTTTTCACCACCGAGGGCAAGGCCCCTATCTTCAGGGAACATATCGGGCATATCCCCTATGGGGATGGCTATGCCAGCGGAGCCCTGAAAGAGAAATTTGTTCATAAAGTTATAAGAATACACAGGTCCGAGTAGTAGAAGGATTACTGCAACGGCGTATTTCTTCATTTTTTCACCTCCTGTTTTTTATAAATACTTTTTACACCAAGGATGCCTCCACCCCCGCATGCGTTCTCAAAGTAGTACTGTGCATCGAGATTGATATTTGAAACCGTTGATTGAACCCTCATAAGAGAAAAGTTTCCGTTTTGCATGTCAGGATGGCATCCAAAGATTATATCATCTGCATTTCCGTCTCCGTCGGCATCCATGCAGTCACTCAGGGCAAAAATTATCATATAGTCATTCGTGGAATAACCCTGGGGAATGTTAAAGCTAATATTGGAGAAATTCAGTCCCACCTGGACGGGATCGGTTTCATAATCGTTGTCATCCAGTACCTGGTCGTGGGAGAAGACTATTTCGAGGTTGTAATTCTGCAATCCTACATGATCGGTGATACGGCCAGAGACGGTAACCGTGGTGGTCGATCCGCCACCACCTCCACCACCTCCGACACCACCGCCTCCGACTCCACCTCCGGGGCCGGAAACTTCAGTGGACTTACATCCAACCAGTACCAATGCACCAATCAATAGAGGCATAAATGCTCTCATTTTGACACCTCCTTTTTTCTTGCCTCTGTTAAATAACCTTCAAGGAATTTAATTGCCTCTTCAATGGCGTGAAATACCCTCTCCTTTACCTCGTTATCAAGCATTTTCACGAGCACCCTCTCCTCTCCGGAATCCATTATTATCAGTTCAAGAGTCAGAAATTTCCTGGTCATCGGTTATATGTTACAATTTAAGCGTTACAAAAAAGTTAACATCGAGTTAACAGGCCCATGGATGTCGCAAAGGTTATATTAAAGGTTCAGGAACTATACTACAAGGGGAGATTTGAAGAAGGTTTAAAGCTTTTAAACGAAGTTCCCGACGACATGAAAACGGATGATGTTTACCTTCTGCTTGTTGTGGGGAATAAATTTTTAAACAGGCTTTATGAGGCCGAGGTTCTGATAAAAAGGGTCCTACAGTCAAATGATCCAAAGATCAGGAGTTATGCAAGGTGGCAGGCGGGTGCGATTGAGATTCTCAAGGGAAATGTAGAAAAAGGGGTCAGGGATCTTATGAAAATTGAGCCTGAGATGAGAAAAACTGCCCAGTACCCGGCATACATCTTTGACCTCGTTGAGGGTCTTTACATTCAAAATCGAATCGATGAGTGCATAGAATACCTCAAAAAAGCCCTGAAGTTCTCAAAAGAGAGGGGGGACATTAACCTTATCGTCACATCTATTTCCAACCTCGCCCTTGCTTACGACAGGAAGGGCGACATAAAAAATGCGCTTGAAATGTATCTCGAGGCCGCCAAGGTCTCTGACAGGCAAAATCTAATGCCTGTGCTATGCCAGACACTTTTCAACCTCGGGGAACTTTATGCAGAACTTGGAGACTTTGAAAATGCGTTTAAAACCGTGGAGAAGATTAAAAAGAAAAACTGCGCAGGTTACGAGCCGAGACGAGGTTACTACTTCGCAAGTCTGGCCAAAATCTACCTGCTTGCCGGTAAGCTGAAGGAGGCAAGGGAAACCCTCTCTTTTCTCCAGGATGTTTTGCTGGAAAGAGACAATAGTTATGAGAACATTACATATCATGTTCTGAGCATATTGTTAGACTTTAAAGAAGGCGTCCTCACGGATGTGGAAAAACACATCGGATATGTGCTCGAAAACTGGCAGGTAGAGGACTCTGTCGAATACAGACTTGCAAAGTTCTTCAGGCTTTATCTCGATGCCCTCTCCGGTGAGAATGTTGAAAGTGAACTCGATCTTATTTTTAAGGGGGACTGTTGCAACGACCTTATCGTCACAGTTCCCCTCTATCTGAAGCTCCTTTTAAATGCGGATAAGAGGGGAAAAGCCCTCCGTCTCGTTGAAAGGATTTCTCATTGTTTGAAAAGGAGATATGGGAGAACAGGGTTCTTTGTATTTTTCAGAGATGATTTGAAAGAGGTCGTAAAGGTCCTTTCTGAAGATGTGAAATCACCGGAAATAATTTTAAGAACTGGAGTCCTTCTCGGCGACAGGGAGATCATTGAAGGGCTCTTTAGCCGCTTCGACATCGTTGAGGTCGTTGATGAACTCAGGAGAAATCCCGTTTTTCATCCCCATCTGTTTTTGACCATCAAGTCGAGGGTAAAAAAAGACGAGGAAAAGGAAGTTTACAAAAGTCTTGTAAGAGAATATCTTTCAAAAAACAGGATTGTTATCACGACATTCGGTCACCTCGATGTCTATATTGGACCCTATAAACTCACACCCGGGGACTGGATAAGGCCGGTGGCAAGGGATCTGATGAAGTTTTTCATAGTTAATAGAAACAAACTCATACCGAGGGAGGTCATATTTGAAGCCCTCTGGCCCGGTGAAGATCCACGGAAAACTTCAAGTAAATTCAGGGTTTACATCTCAATTCTCAGAGATGTGATCGAACCCTGGTTATTGAAGGAAGAAAAACCCCGTATAATCGTGTACACAGAGGGGAAGTATCTATTTTCCACAGAGACTGTAAACCTTGATGTCGAGGAATTTGAGACACAGGTCAAAAAAGGCCTCCTATCAGAGGGGGAGGAGTCTATTCTTTTCCTGGAGAAAGCCGTTGATCTTTACAGAGGTGACTTCCTCGAAGACGATATCTACAGTGACTTTATATACATAGAGCGTGAGAGACTGAAAAACACATTCTTTCAGGCCGTTAACAGGTTGAAGGATCTGTATGCGAAGCGCGGTGACACCGGGAAGGCACGGTTCTTACTCGATAAAGCGTTTTTTGTCGATCCCACCAACGACACCATTGCATACGACTACATCCAGCTCCTTTTGTCCATGGGAGAAAAAGCCAACGCAAGGAGGATCTTCGAGATACACAGAGAGACGCTTATGAAGAGGTACGAGATTGAGCCGTCAGAAAAGATCGTCTCTCTTATTAAAAAGACAGAATAATAAGCCCCCTGCGCGTTCCTATGTAAAGCCTCTCACCGTCGAAGTAGAGGGACTCCACCCGTGGATTTCTCAGGTCTGGAGTGTACCTTTGAAAAGAGAGGTCTTCCAGGTACACGATGTACACTCCTTCGGGTGAACCGATGAATAGGCGGTTCTTACCTGCCACCATGGGATAACTTATGCCCGACGCAGGCCTGAGTGGAACGGGAAACTTCTCAACAATCCCATCGGAAAATTTAAGAATTCCCATTTCTGTAAGCAGGTAGATTGTATCACCCTGAGAAGTCATGGAGTAAATTGGAAAGAATTTATTGAACTTTCTGAGGGGTTTCATATCAAGTGAGTACACCCTTTTGTTTATCAAGAATATAGGTTGATCTTTGTAAATCCACATACCTGAGATCTCGTAAGGGGTTTTTACTCTGTAAAGGATGTTAGCTCCAGGTGAAAGCTCGAGGAGATAGTCGCCTTTCTGTATCACGATCAGCCCTTTGTGGATACCAAGGAGTTTTGCACGAGCCTGAAACAGTTTTTGCCAGTTGGGGGTTAGAAGGTATATTCCACAGTTATTTTCGTAGTAAATAGTGTCGTTCAAAATAGCAATTTTCTTAACTCCCTGGCATTTCGCTTCAATGGGTGTCCAGGTTTCCTTTCTTTTCACAACAATTCCCCGATCTCCTCCAAAAAAGATCTTTTCATCCACTCCGATAATGGATTCCACCTTATCAAAAGCCAGACCGATCTGTATGGAGTCCCTGACTGTTTTGAGGTTCATATCGTACATGTAAATGCCCTTTCTGTCGGTACCCACCCAGAGTGTATTAAAATCCCTGTAAAAATAAGTCAATTCGACCTTCCCGGCGAGGTCGTCGTAAAAAAAGAAAGGTGCAAGGAATGAAACTTTCAGGCTGTCTTTAGAATACGAATTCAGTCTTCCCACCCACACTGTTCCATTCTCGGGTCTCTGACGACCCAGTCTGAACCCGGATGTCGAGAATGCTGTGATCGTTCCGTTATTTTCCACATATATCTTATCACAGCAGACTCCGAGGGATGTAGCCTGCCCCACGGATGCAAGGTAGAAAACCCTGCCAGATGATGTGGTCCATCTGTAAAGGTTACCATACATGTCGATGTAAAATACGGTGAGAAGATTCTGCATTAACGCCAGCTTTACAGGAGTCTCGGTAATGACTGACCTGTCCAGCTTATTTTCGAAAAGATCGTAAGTGAAGACACCACCCGGGGTTGACACGACGAGTCGGTTGTTCTGTCTGATAATTGAATTTATGTGCAGGAAGTTCCCGATCTTTAATGCCTGTAGAAAACTGATCGTAACGAGCAACAGGAGTTTAGAAATCATCGTTAAATTCTTCGTAATCGCGCAGGTACTTTATCGCTTCAGGTATGTATTCAATAAGATCACCTGCTATAATTCCCGGAAGTTCCACTGTACCTATGTCAGCTGCAAGACCGTGGAGGAATGTACCGAGAAGAGCAGCCTTTACAGGCTCAACACCCTGGGCAAGGAGACCGGATATCATGCCGGTAAGTACCTGTCCGGTCTCACCGGAGGAAATTCCAGGAGTTCCCGTAGAATTTATCCATGTGTATCCATCTGAAGAGAAAATCACGGCTGGAGCACCTCTGACCACTATAACGAATCCGTTCTCTTCGGCAAACCTGATACCGGCACCGGTTCTTATGGGATTCCCTCGCACCCCCTGAGTTTTCAAAAACCCTTCAAATTCTTTCTGGCTCATCATCAAAATAACGGGTGGTTTCCTGTGCCTCAGGCTATTTAAATGAATTCCCGAGAGGGTATCCGGCTGAAAATCAATAAGAATAGGCCCTCTGAACAGTTCCACGAGTTTCAGAAATGACGATGGGGTGAGGAATTTATCGCTCGATATCGTTAAAGAATTGAAATTGATACCGTAGTCAAAGATCTGTTTTATGGAGCTATCGATGAAGATTCCGTCTCTGTCTCGTACGGGCAGTTCAATTACATCAGGTCCCGAGGAGGGTATAATCCCCTTTAATTTCAAGGGTGTGGCGATGTAGGACATGGCAGCGCCCGTTCTTACTGCTGCCCGCGCAGCAACGACAGAACCTTCACCAATAAAAAGTGCCCTTCCACCGGATACACCGGTGATCATAAATTTTGCAGCATCTTCCTCCTCAAAAGTGGCTCTCTTTACTATAGATGTCACAACCTTCTCAGGGATTCCCGTGTCGGCAACAACCAGTTTACCCGTATGGAGTTTACCGGGATAAAATATATTACCTATCTTGGGGAACACCATGGTAACAGTGAGGTCTGCATAAACCGCCTCGCCAAGAACCTTTCCGCTCCAGGGATCCACTCCAGACGGTATGTCCACCGACAGAGTGTATGCCCGGGACTCGTTTATCCAGTTGATAATTTCATGATATACCCCCTTTACCCTGCCCTTTATCCCGGATCCGAATAATGCATCTACAATCAGATCCGATGTAAGTATATAGTTTTTCACACCCTCATCCTGAGATGTTACTTCCTGTACCTTTCCACCAAGTTTTTCAAAGAGTTTTAAATTATTCCTTGAATCTTTCTTCAGCCATCTTTTCTTACCGATGAGGAATACATTGATTTCTTTTGACTTTTCAAGGAGGTAACGGGCGATGACGAGGCCCTCAGCGCCGTTGTTACCTGTTCCAATCACAACTGATGCCCGATTTACAGGAAATTCAAGCTCTTCAAGAAGTACAGAAAAAGCAGTTCTTCCAGCGTTCTCCGTAAGAATTATGCTTTTCAGGCCAAGCTCTTTTATCGCAACATCTTTAACTTTTTTAAGTTCGTCAGGTGTGAGTATATACATACCGGTCTCCTCAAGTGTTTAAATTTTAAACTCGAGGCAGGTAAAATACTATCGCACGAGGAGATACTACGGGGTTACAACCC
>JALSOY010000178.1 GCA_026986235.1 Caldifarciminota bacterium | reverse complement strand
CATTTAAGTTTTCCTTAACTGTTCGCCTTACAAGGATAACCTTTCCCTATCTATGGCTTATATCCCTTGCGGCCTTTGTGGGGGGAGTTTTAAACATATATCGTAGATTTTTTATTCCAGCACTTGGACCGGTCTTCTTCAATATCGGTGTTATAGCAATGGCTCTCGTGGGGTACAGAATCACAGGGTCACCCCGATCAGCACTTCTTTTCATAGCCTCAGGAGTGATCGTCGGGGGTGCCCTTCACCTCCTCTTTCAGATACCTTTTCTCTCAAAAGAACATCCTGTTTTCAGGTTCTCTGGATTTAAAATCCCGGAATTTAAAATGTTTATAAACCTCCTCTCCCCTGTGTTTTTAAACACAGGCTTCAGCCGTCTCACCCTTTTTGTAAATACTTTTATTGCCTCATTTCTGGGCGGAGGTGCCATATCCTACCTGAACTTTGCATTCAGGTTGATGCAGTTACCAGTAGGACTTTTTGGCGTGGGGGTTTCCACAGTTGTGAATCCTGACATTGCGGAAAAAATTGCAAAGAATGAGGATCCATCTGATGTTATCTCCGAGGGGATCAGGTTAACCCTCATTCTCACCCTACCATTCCTTTCAATTTTTATCGCTGATTCACGGGGAATTGTTGATCTAATATACAAAAGAGGTAACTTCGGCGATGTAGCCCTCCTCAACACTTCACTTGCCCTTATCTTCTACTCCCTGGCCATTGTTCCCATCTCTGTATCAAAAATTCTCCTTCAGTTTTTCTACGCAAAAAACATTGTGAAAGTTCCCAACAGAGTTTTCGCCATCAGTGCAATTTCAAACATCCTCCTTTCTGTACTTCTTGGCCTGACTCTTGGATTCTCGGGTCTCGCTCTTGCGACCTCCTTAAGCAGTGTGGTTCAACTCCTTCTGCTCATATTCTACACGGAGAGAGAAATCCGACTCTCCTCTGAAGGTATTTTTAAGATTCTGGCCGTGAATTTCGTTCTCTTCGCGGGCTTTCTCTTAAGTTCGTGGCGTCCCCGGCTGGATCTCATACTTGATTCTGTGGCTGGCCCGATACTTTACATTTCCCTTCTTTTCCTTTTCAGGGTTGAGGAGGTAAGGAAGATTTTCCACATGATATCCACATTGAAATCCACATAGAATGGAGTGGATTCTATATCCAGAAAACTTCTTTATTTTCAAGCTGTGTCAGGTTGTCATCTGTACTTAGGTGATTGTGGATAAGGAAGCCACCCCCTCCAGAAAGATCAATCGAGTTTAATGGGCATGAGAAGGTAGAGAAGTTCCTCGTCCTCTTCAAATTCTGAAGGTTCAATCTTAATTGCCGTTGATGCGTTGTAGATTGAAATTTTGACCTGTTCAGAGTCCAGTTTTCTGATTATTTCAAGAATGTACTGGGAATTGAAGGCAAGTTCCATGGGTTCACCTGTAAATGTGGCTTCAACGATCTCTTCGGCCTCACCTACATCTGGTGAGGAGGCGTAGAGCCTCAGACCGTTTTGAGAGAAGAAGATCTTCATCAGGTATGTAGGGCTCGGAGTAAATAGAGACAATCTTCTCAGGGCACTTACCAGCTCATCACGGGGAACAAGGGCCACATTTTCCGATTCTCCCGGTATGATTTCGTCATAAGGGGGATAAGGACCTTCAATCTGTCTCGTAACGAGAAAAGAATCTTTAAAGAAGAGGCCCATGGAATCACGGGAAAACCTCATGTTAACCTCTTCTTCATCCTTTGTTTTGAGGTACTCAAAGGTGTGTCTCGGAACTATGGCCTGGGTCTGCAGGCCCGTTTCCTTTTTGATCTTCCAGAGGCCGAGTTTGTGAGAATCGGTGGCGACGAGTCTGACCTCTTCCCCACGGAAGTCAATCAATACACCTGTGAGAAATGCCCTTGGATCTTCCTTTGCGGCACAGAAGGAAACATGGTTACTGCCCCTTATCAGGGCTTCTGTGGGAAGTGTAACACCGTTTTCCCCCTCAAATGTTTTAAAAGAGGGAAAATCCTCGGGATCCAGTCCGGTCAGGGTATATTCAGCCCTGTCGGTCCTCATCTTGGTAGCTCCCATCGAGTGTTCGAATGTTATAGTAATAGGTGGAAGTGTCTGAACGATGTTCAGTATCAACTTTCCAGGCAGAGTAAAGGCGCCGTTTTCAGAATCATAGACAGGTATCCAGCTCCTTATAGAAAAGTCCAGATTCGTCGCTGAGATGTAAAGTTCTCCATCCTTCACTTCAAACAGGATGTTGTTCAGTATTGGCAGTGTGGTTCTCGTCGGTAGAGCCCTTGCCACCTCATTCAGGGCCCTTTCAAAAAGCATTTTATCCACAACGAACTTCATATCTATTCCTCCAATACATCAACAGTTTTTAAAAATTTTTAAAAAGATCTGTTGCTTTAGTAGTAGGGTGTTGAAAAGTAGGAGAAAGTCTCGCAGGGACTGAACTTGAACCATGTGGAAACCTTGTGAAATTCATTTTGCTCCGAAGAGGAGATCTATGATGATTTCAACATTCTCACGGAAATCCGGGTCTGTGTAAAAGAGAAACTTTCCCTGCTCGAAACTGTGGATTATTGTGGAGTGGTCTCTTCCACCGAGAGCGCGTCCAAGTTTTTTGTAAGGAACATTCAGTTTTATTCGCGCCACATACACGAAGGCATGTCTCGCTTTCATGACCCGTATTTTCCTCGTCTTGCCCACGATGAGGTCACGGGGGACACTGAAGACATCTGAAACCACCTTCATGAGCTCATCGAGATCCACGATGGTGTCTTCGCTGTTGAAGGACTTTAGAAGATCTATGAGAAAGCTCTTCGTTATCTCCCTTCTATCAAATTCCTGTTTGGCCTTGATAGCGTTCAGAATACCTTCGAGATCCCTTATGTTTTTAATGGGTTTGTAGGCAATGTAGTCGATGAACTCCTCTGACAGCAGGATGTTTTCCTTTCTGATCTTTTCTTCTATAAATTTTTTCCTGAGATCAAAGTCAACCGGCCGGATTTCTGCCACAAGTCCGGATCTCATCCTGGTTCTTATTCTTTCGTCAAGGGAATCTATCTCTTCAGGAGGTCTATCCGAGGCCATAACCACCTGTTTGTTGGATCTCAACAGGGAATCAATCGTATGAAAGATCTCCTCCTGTATCATGGGTTTTGAGTTCAAAAACTGGATCTCATCGATGAGGAGAATGTCTATATCGCGTATCTGAGCTTTAAATTTCACCATGGATTTACTTTTTATGGCATTGATCATCTTGGTAAGGAATTCCTCGGCGGTCAGGTACAGAACCTTGTATTCGGTACGGGAATTCAGCACGATGTAATTTCCGATGGCGTGTAACAGGTGAGACTTTCCAACTCCTGAAGGACCGTAGATGTAAAGTGGATTGAACTTTTTCACCGGATTTTTTGCCACTTCGAGAGAACTTTTGTAGGCGAAATCGTTGGAAGGTCCAACCACAAAGTTGTTGAAGGTGAAGTGCTTGAGCAATCTCGCCTTTTTGAAGCGATCCCCGGCTGTATTCTTTTCCTCTCTTTCCCCTGTCATATCGTCCTCATCCTTCTCAAGGGAGAAACTAACATCTAATTTACCGTCCGTAACGAGTGATACGGCCTTTTTCAGTTTGTCCATGTAGTGATGCTCGACCCATTCAAGAAAAAACTCATTTGGAGCTCCGAGATAAAGGGTTCCATTTATCAAGCCAATGGGTCTCAGATCGGAGAACCAGGCCTGATAGGCCTTATCGCCCACAAGGCCGCGAAGCATTTGAGAAGCCTTCCCCCAGATCTCAATGGCTCTATCCTGTTGACTTAAACTCTTTGGCATAAACAAACCTCCTTTTTTCAACATGGGTGTGGAAAACCTGATCAGGCTCCCTCCCTCTCGTCTTCACAAAAACCCTGATTATTTCTGACATTCCTCCGATCTCCAGGGTGAGATTTACTCTCATATAGTGAACACTCACCGTAATAATGTCAACAATCTCTTCTAAAAGCAGTTAAGTCCTTTATCTGTGTGAGACCCCTGTCCTCAGGTGTCAACCCACTCCCAAAGATTGAAATGTTATCTCCACCGGTGTAATTTTTTACCATGGATTTCTTCCCCTATGACACATTATACAGATACTTCCTCCCAAGTAGAGAATTTGATACAGGTGATGGCATCATATTTCTGGGGGTTTTCAGGGGCGACCCCGATAAGGAGGCAGAAAATCTGTCCAGAGAGTTAATTAATCTCGGATACATGGCCGTCATAAGAAAGAATGCTGAGGGATATTACGAGGTGTTCGTAAGGAAAAGTGTTGAAACTGGTGAAGGTAATTACTGGATAAATCTTGTCCTGTTCCTCCTTACCGTGATTTCTACACTATTTGTGGGGACTCTTCACGCGGGAAAGAACCCCTTCAGCAATCTTTTCAACCTCGTCTATGGAATCCCCTTTTCTGCCTCTTTGATTGCAATACTTGGTAGCCACGAGCTGGGTCATTACCTTCTGTCCCGAATTCATGGTGTGAGGTCCACTCTACCCTATTTCATCCCTGTTCCACATCCCCTTGTGGGTACCCTCGGTGCCTTTATTAAAATAAAGTCTCCAATTCCCTCAAGAAGGGCCCTCCTGGACATAGGTGCCGCAGGTCCATTAACGGGTTTTATAGTGGCAATACCCGTGACTTTCATGGGTCTGAAACTGTCAACCGTGGTCTCCGCCACACAGGCCGGTGGACTCTTTCTTGGTGAACCACTGATTTTTAAGATTCTCTCCCATTTGGCCGGAATCCATGTCCCTGAAGGAAAGGACCTCTTTCTCCATCCCATGGCCTTTGCCGGGTGGATAGGATTCTTCGTGACAGGGCTCAACCTTATACCCATAGGCCAGCTGGATGGAGGCCACATATCCTACGCACTTTTCGGGGCACACCACAGGAAAATCGCCTATGTCTCTCTTCTGGCCCTTGCCGTCATGGGTTTTCTCTGGGTGGGATGGTGGACATGGGCCATACTTGTAATGATTCTTGGAGTAAGACACCCGGCACCCCTCAACGAGGTATCCAAACTCGACAGGAAGAGGGTTATCGTGGGAGCTATTTCCTTCGTAGTTTTCGTTCTCACCTTCATTCCACGCCCATTTTTTGTGAGGTAGTTGAATAAATACGAGAGATGGGCGAAAATTAAATAAAAATGGAGGCGTTGTCATGCAACAGGAACTTGGAGGTTGGGAGGCATTTTTGGGCCTTGAAGAAGAGGAAAACTATGGAATTTTTGTGCTATTTGATCTGGTTTCAAATAAAAGTCTGGATGAACAGTTGAAACTGCTTGGCTTTGCCTTTGAGCTCAAAGAAGAGTTAGGACATCCGGTATCCGTGGTACTGGCAGGTGATGTCAGGGAAGATCACATCCAGAGGATAAAAAAATACCCTGTTTCTGAAGTCCATGTGAAAAAGTGCACCAATCAGGAAGAAGCCCTATCCTTTCTTGAGAAGTTTATTAACGAGAAGAAACCCCTGGTTCTTGCAGGTGGTGTAAAAAGTTTGGCAAAGGACATCTTCCCTTACCTCGCTCAGAAGAGTGGTGAGGGGTACCTCGGCGGTGGTGAGCACCTCTCCATAAGTCCTGAAGATCGAAAGGTGATTGTAAAAAGAAAGATATACGGTGGTCTCCTCGTGGAAACCGTCAAAAATACAAGGGCGGGAGTTCAGTTTGTAACACTCAGGACGGATAACGCGAAGTCTCCCGAAGAGCAGGAAATTCAGGAACTGGAGGTAAGGGAATGGTGAAAAAGGTCACAATTCGTACATTTTTGAAGAAGAAGCGGGAAGGTGAGAAAATAACGATGCTTACCGCTTACGATTATCCCTCAGCCAGGATACTCGATCGCGCCGGTATTGATGCAATTCTCGTGGGTGATTCCCTGGGTATGGTAATTCAGGGGCACGAAACGACTCTTCCGGTCACGGTTGATGAGATGTTGTACCATGTGAAGGCTGTCAGGCGGGGGGTTGAGAGGGCGATGGTGATAGCAGATATGCCCTTTCTCTCATACCAGACGGGCAGGGATGATGCCATTTACAATGCGGGACTGATGCTTAAGGAGGGTGGCGCAGATGCGGTAAAACTCGAAGGTGGTGAGAGAGTTGCCGGGCTCGTTGAAGATCTCGTTGGTATAGGGATTCCTGTTATGGGACACATAGGTCTTACCCCGCAATCCGTCAATGTTCTTGGCGGCTACAGGGTACAGGGAAAAACCGGGGAGGACATAGATAGGCTTAGAAGGGACGCAAAAGCACTTGAAGATGCCGGTGTTTTTGCAATAGTTCTTGAAAGTGTTCCGGTTGAAGTTGCGAAAGAGATTACTGACATGCTGAAGATTCCTACCATTGGTATAGGTGCAGGTCCCCATACAGATGGCCAGGTTCTGGTCTTTCACGACTACCTTGGCATTTTTGAGGACATAAAACCCAGGTTCGTTAAAAGGTACAGGGAGCTCGGTCAGGAAATTCTTTCTGCAACCAGGGAGTATATTGAAGATGTTAAAAGCGGCAGGTTTCCTGCCCCGGAGCACTGTTTTTACCTTGAAAAAAAGACCTCACAGGAGGATTGAAAAATGGAGCTTAAGATCGTAAAAATAGAGAAGCCAGAGGATACAAATGCAATCCTTGGTCAATCACATTTTATAAAAACGGTGGAAGACCTTTATGAGGCGCTGATAACCGGTGTTCCTGGTATAAAGTTTGGCCTTGCCTTCAATGAAGCCTCAGGCCCGAGACTCGTGAGGTGGGCAGGTAACGACGACGAGCTTACAGAACTTGCCAGGAAGAATGCTCTGAATGTAGGAGCAGGGCATTTCTTCATCATTCTCCTTCGCAATGCCTTCCCCATAAATGTTATGAAAGCCATAAAAAATGTGGATGAGGTGGTAAACATCTTTGCGGCGTCAGCGAATCCCATTGAGGTCGTAGTTGCTGAGACGGACCAGGGCAGAGGTGTTCTGGGTGTTGTTGACGGTGAGCCTCCCCTCGGAGTGGAAGGAGAAGAAGATATAACCAGAAGGAAGGATTTTCTACGCAAAATAGGTTATAAATGCTGAAAAAACTCTCTGGCATACTCCTGACGATTTTTATCACCTCCTGTTCCATAACTCCCTATTACCATGGATCGAGGGACGGGGCGTACCTTGTGCCGGTGGAGATACCAGACACCCTCCTGCCCGAGGTATCAGCCCCGGGGGTTGAGAGGATAAAGAACGCCAGACTTTCCTCAGTGGAGAAAAGTTACATAGAAACGGAGGAGAAAAAGCTCGGTATAAAGATTCCTGACGGAAGAAGAGAAATAGCGAGGTGGATAAAGTATTATTCTCAAAACCCATTCGGTCGTCGCTGGATTGAAAAATCTATGGAGAGAGGTGCCCCATATTTACCCATAATTAAGAAGAAGCTCAGGAAGGCCGGTTTACCCGAAGAGCTTGCGTATCTCCCCGTTATAGAGAGTGGATATAAACCACTTGCCCGTTCCAGGGCCGGTGCGGTGGGTATATGGCAGTTCATACCGGGCAGTGCAAGAAAGTTCGGGCTTGAAGTGAACTGGTGGATCGATCAGAGGAGAGACCCCATTAAATCCACTGATGCAGCCATCAGGTACCTCAAAGAACTCTATAAAATTTTTGGAAAGTGGGACCTGGCCCTATCCGCCTATAACTACGGAGAGGGGAAGCTTAAAAGGAAGATGAAACGGTATGGAACGAACAACTTCTGGAAGCTCAGGCGTAGATTGCCCAGGGAGACCCGTAACTATGTGCCACAGTTTTTCGCCGTCCTGACCATTCTCAGCGATCCTGTGAGGTACGGTATAAAGATACCCCGTAGGTTTGAGCCTTTCGTGTACGATTCTGTGAGAGTTCCTCATCCTGTTTCCCTGGATGTTGCTGCAAAATGGGCAGGCGTGCCTCTCAGGGAGTTGATAAGGCTGAACCTCGAGTTCAAGAGGGGGCTTGCACCTCCTTACTACAGGAACTACTACCTCCGAATCCCGAAGGGAACCGGGGAAGCCTTCGTTTCCGCCATGGAGAGTACGCCCAGGAGCAGATGGTACACCGTAACATACCACAGGGTGAGGAGGGGAGAGAACCTGATATCCATCGCCAGAAGGTATCATGTGAGTTCAAGGATGCTTGCAAGGGTCAACAGGATCTCTAATCCCAGGAGATTGAAACCGGGAAGGGTCCTCGTCATACCCATGAGCTCAGGTTACGCCCGTTACATTGCGGAAAATGTTGACATAAAGATAGTGAACAGAAATGGATCAACCAGGGTTGTAAAGTACAGGGTCAAGAGGGGAGACAGTCTGAAGAGGATTTCAAGGAAGTTCGGTGTTAGCGTGAAAGCTCTCAAAAGGTGGAATGGTCTTAAGGGCTCACGGTTGAAACCCGGACAGATGCTCATCGTTTACAGGGCTGAAGAGATGTCCGGTAAAACCGGTTTTTTAAAGTACAGGGTGAAAAGAGGAGACACCCTGTTTGCTATATCCGAAAGGTTCAAAGTCGATATGGATGACATAATGAGAATAAACGGAATAAAAAATCCACGGGAGCTCAAACCGGGTATGGTTGTAAAGATCCCCACTGGTATATAGTTTAACAATTTTGAATTTTCGAATATTTGTTATTTGACAGATTTTGAGGGCAAACATAAAATAGCTTTCAAAACGGAGGTGAAGGGTATGAGAAGAGTGCTTGCACTGTTGCTGGTATTTGGTTTTGTGTCTGCAAAGAAGGTTTCCGCGGCAGATGGCGTTATAAAGATAGGATTTTTCTCCCCCCTTACGGGATTTGCCGCGGCAGACGGTCTCTCCGCTCTGCGTGGTGCCAGACTCGCCGTTGAAGAGATAAACGAAAAAGGAGGTCTCCTCGGGAAAAAGGTCGTTCTTGTAAATTATGACGACCGTGTAAAATCATCAGAGGCAGTGGCAATTGCAAGAAAACTTGTCACAAAAGACAGGGTGGTTGCTGCCGTCAGTGGATCTTATTCGGGTCCTACGAGAGCGGCGGCTCCTATATTTCAGCAGTTCAAGATCCCCATGATCTCAGCCTACGCTGTACATCCAGAGATAACGAAGGCTGGCAACTACATATTCCGTAACGGATTTCTTGGAACTGTTGAGGGTAAGGCGATGGGTGAGGTGGCGCTGAAATTCCTGAGGGCCAGAAGGATTGCGCTCCTTGTAATTGATAATGACTATGGTCACTCCCTCGCAGAGGGTGTTAAGCTCCGTATCAGACAGCTTGGTGGTGCAAAAATTGTTTACGAAAAGGCTTATTCTATAGGTGAAAAGGATTTCACCCCGCTACTCACCGCTGCCAGGTCCCAGAATCCCGACCTCCTCATTGCAACTGCCTATTACAACGAAGCTGCCCAGATTGCGAGACAGGTGAAGCAGATGGGCTGGAATATTCAGATACTCGGTGAAGAAGGTTACGACTCCCCGAAGTTTCTCGAGCTCGCCGGCGATGCTGCTGAAGGCGTGATAATTACTACCAATCTGAACAGAGACGACCTCAGCTCGATTACCCGGAACTTTTTAAAGAAATTCAAAGCCAGATATAACGAGGAACCGGATATGGTGGGTGCTTCCTCCTATGATGCCGTTATGCTCCTTGCGAGGGCTATCATGAAAGCGAGGAGCACCAGGCCCGAGAAGATTCGCGAAGCGCTGGCTTCTATGGAGAATCAGATCCTTGCTACGGGAATTCTCTACAGGTTTACTGAGGGAAGAGAGGTGGTGAAACCTGTACAGGTACAGATTGTGAAAAACGGTGGTTTCCACTATTATGGTGTGATAGCAGATCCTGATGTAATAACGCCACCGTGGTGATTTAAAAAAGGGGGCGGGCCTTCGGCCCGCCCCCCCTTTTCCTTCAACCATGCTTCTCCAGCAAATAGTAAACGGTCTTGCATCCGGAGGGATCTACACTCTCGTTGCCCTCGGTCTTACCCTTGTTTACGGAGTTCTGAAGATCCTCCACATCGCC
>JALSOY010000177.1 GCA_026986235.1 Caldifarciminota bacterium | reverse complement strand
AGATCTTTGAAACATTGTCAAAATTGATGTAACTCACAAAATATTCTTTGCTATACTTTCCGGGTCCAACCCAAACAATCTGTACAGATCCTCGGGCGTCCCGGAGTGACCGAAGGAGTCCCGGATCCCGAGTGTCACGACTCGGGTTTTGGCACCATACCTGTCCAGCTCACCGGCAAGGTTGACTCCAAGTCCACCCCATACCACATGATCTTCGACTACAAACACCCTCTCGTAACCTGCCAGTTCTTCAAGGGTCCTCGCTCCGATGGGTTTTATGGTCAGAAAATCGTACACGGCAGCGTCCACTCCCCTTTCCCTCACCAGTTCGGCGGCCTCAAGTGCCTTGTGAAGGGTGTATCCGTATGAAACAATTGCTACATCATTGCCATCTCTGACCTTTTTCACATCACCGATTTTGAATTCGAACACACCACCGTATATAACCGGTGCCGCTGGTCGTACGAGTCTCACATACACGGGACCGGTGTGCTCGTAGGCGGCCATAAGTACGGATTTCGTGGAATAATAGTCAGATGCGGAAAGTACGATCATCCCCGGTATCGCCCCCATAAGAGAGATGTCTTCTGTCATTTGATGCGAAGCACCATCCTCTCCAGTGGCCAGTCCACCGTGGGTTGCCACTATTTTCACATTGAAACGGGCATAGGCAATGGAGAGTCTTACCTGATCGTAGGCCCTGCCGGCAGCAAACACGGCGAAAGTTGATGCAAACGGTATTTTGCCCGTGGCCGCAAGTCCTGCCGCAACTCCCATCATATTCTGCTCCTGAATGCCAAACTCAAAGTGTCTATCCGGGAACCTCTCTTTGAACATCTCAGTGTAAGTTGACTTGGCAAGGTCAGCAGCGAGGGCAACGACGCGGGGGTCTTTCTCACCAATTTCCAACAGGAATTCTCCGAAAGCCTTCCTTAAAGATTTTTTCTCCAATTTATTCCTCAATTATCTCCACATTGGCACGGGGGACAAGCACCCGGGTACCGTCTTCAAATTCCAGTTCGAGGACCCTGACCTTCGCCTCCGTTTCAATCACCTGTAGCTCCGGTGGGAGAGCAGTAACTCTGCCGATTTTGCCAAAGTAGGGCTCACGGATGACCCTGACATGTGTACCAATATCGAGCCCGGCACTTATCTTTTCCTCGTCTGATTTCAGGTCCTCCGGACTCGCACCCGGTGCAATTATCTCCGGCCTGATAACACCGGCTCTGATCTGGGTGGCTCCATTAATGGAGACTTTCTTCCCCTCTATACCTTTAAGAAGCTCAAATGTCCTGTGAGCCATACTGATTTTACCAAAGCCCTCGGTGATGATCAGGGTAATACCCTTCTGCTCCGAACCCGTAATTGCGACCCCGATGTCATAACCCAGGAATTCCCTCAGATTTTTATCGTCTATCCCACCAACGACTATCCCTGCTGCTCCCACCTCTACTGCTCTGTTGAGAGCATCAGATGTCACAAAAGCACCTCCAACGAGAACCTTACCCTTGTCCTCTTCGGTGATCTTATCGGGAGTGAGAATGTCGTCCGGAGATGTGGCAGCCATCTTTAGATGTCCTATTCTTTCCCCACCAATGCCAAAGATTCCCTGAACGAAGGTGGCAACCGTCTCTACAACGACACCCTCGTTGGGAATAATTTCCACCACTTCTCCGTCAATATAGGCGATCACCTCAACCGGAATTGGAGGCTCTTCAATGATCACCTGCCCGGTTACACTGGAAATGCTTTTTATCGTACCGTCCACAGGAGATGTAACGGTGGACTTAAAGAGACCGAATATTCCCTTTGACTGGGCAATTGGCTCGCCCTTTTTAACAGGATCACCCACCTTTTTCAGCATAAGGTTGGGAAGATCTCCTGGTGGGACAGAAAGCTGGCCCGCCACATTGATGGGTCTTACATTCCCTGGGAGCTCAGTCCTTGCAACAATATCCTCTGCCCTGACCTTATCACCCTTCTTTACGAGAACCTCTCCTGGCAGGGGAAGTCTCCTCTCTTTTCTCAAGAGGGTGGCCTTCGTAACTTTTAAACCCGGTGTATAAGCGTGAGCCATGTTAATTTCCTCCCAATTTATTCATCTCTTTGATAGCGGCCGAATCTCCAGGGTTATTATTAACCCATTCTTTGTAAAGCCGCTTCAACTGATCACTGTCTCCCTTTGACTCATAAATTGACTTCAACGCTTCAAAGATCTCTCTATCCTTCGGCGACATGCTGAGGGCGATTTCCAGATTCTCTATCGCCTTCGCAGTATCCGCCTTCTGGAGATAGGTTAAACCAATCTGCTTGTAAAGTAAAGGTACTTTCTGGATCTTCATGGCATCCTCGTAATAGTCTATGGCACTGTCAAAATCACCCTTCTCTCTGTAAAGATTCCCGATCATAAGATCGATGGCGAGGATCTGACGGGTAACATCTGACGCGGGCTCATACTTTACCACCACCTCTGCAAGTTTTTTGGCAAAGTAAAGCTCGTCAATGGCCTGATCCAGAGAATCAAGAAAGCTGTAATAATAACCGAGTCTCAAAGCCACTGACGCAAGGTTTCTAACGAGCTTCAGGTGGGTTCCGTCCTTGTAGGTGTTATCAAAAATTCCTCTGTATCTGAAAATACCCCACGGTGACTTTTCGTTAGCATACTTTTTAAGAAATTCTTTCACCTTCATGTTACCGTGGAGCAGATACCTCGTCCTTTCCACATTTATACCTTCAGGGAAAATGCCGCTTGAAACATTTTTCGGCATGAGTTTAAAAGCGAGACCCTCGCTCAGCAGATAGTTACTCCAGGGCTTGTACACCTCAGGCGTTACCGTCAGGGCAAAGTATATGGGAACCCTGAACTTTGCACCTTTTATCACCCTGTTGAGAAACGAATCAGCCGGTTCAAAGTAAAGTCTCGGTACCCTGAGTCCCGGCATAAGCTGTACATAATCGTCGGGACCGAACTTGTAACCGGCAGAAGTGGCTATCATGTCCCGTATCATTATGTCTCTTAAGTATATGACCTTGCCACCAGGAAGAAGCAGGGCAGGTGGAAACTTATCGATCTCTGCCTTTGAAAAACTAATGGGGGCACCCCAATCTTTCAGTTGCTTTACATACCAGTTGGTGTTGATCAGTGACAGGTTGGCAATTATCACATCCTTTCTGAACCCGAGGACCTCCTGATCAAACCAGACAGGGAATGTATCGTTGTCCCCGTTTGTATAGAGTATAACGGGCCCGCCATCGGGATTTTTACCCGGGGAAATCAACAGGTCATAGGCGTAATCCTCGGCCATATAGTTGTGAGTTCTGTCCACTAAAGGCCAGAAATACTTAAACTGATACCCCTGAAGGGCTCCTGCAATCAAAAGACCTGTGACAAGCCCTATTATCCACTTTTTCAGGTAAACGGCGAGGAGTCTCATAAGCTCCCAGAGGCCTATCCCCATGTAGATGGCAAAGTATGTGTAAAATGGTGCAAAGAAGTAATCCCTGTCCCTTACTTCCCTGGGATTTATCGGGTTGATAGGTTGCGTGGGGGAATCCTTGAGATTGAGATAAAGTATGAGACCAAGACTTCCCATAAGAAGTGCTGTACCAACGAGCCAGAAGGACTTTTTATCGTTCCCGAAGTGGGTCACGACCCCAAGCAGTCCCAGAAATGTCAGTGGGAGAACGAGGCTTGCATACTGCCATGAGAAGTACCGCCAGAAGAGGAGGAGCTGATCGGTAAAGGGAATACGACGCGGAAGAAGCTTTGCCGGCTCGTACTGCTTCCTTAAAAGAGCGTCCATGAATGCACGCCAGTTTGAAGGATCTGTCTCGTTTATCCTGGGGTTGTGTATTGCCCTCACCATCATCGTAAATTCTGCTGAAAATGCAACGACAATGAGTATGAGGGCAAATCCCTTCCAGTCCCTGTAAAGCCGGGCTTTGATGTAAAGAATTATGATATCCACAAATGTCCCTGCGACCAGCAGAAGGGAATTCTTTATGTATAGTCCGATGAGAGTAACAACAAAACCGGCGATAAACAGCATTATCTGAAAGTCATTTATGTCAAAGAGTTTCCTGTAATAAAGATACCATGCCATCACCAGCAAAGAGACAATCAGGAGAGCAATGGAACCTGTAGAGGGCTCGTATGTCTGCTTCATCAATGAAATCAAAGCAAATGTTGCGGCGGTAACAACGAGAAATTCGAGGTCCCATATCAGAGAAGGTTTTACTGCCCAGACGAACAAAAACAGGGCAGGAAAAAAGATGAGAGGCATGAGGTGTATCCCGCTTGATAAAAAGAGAACATAAAGAGAGAAAAGGATGTATCTGATACTGACAGGGCTGTCCTTATGTTCCCACCAGTTCAGAGCAACCCAAGTGAGGAAAACCATTACAAAAACGGACGGGGTGTAGGTCTCTGCTTCAATCGAGTTCATCCACACGGTTCTTGCAAATGCCCCTATAAAGGCGGCAAAGACACCGGCTATGTGGGCAAAGGACCTGGGCACAGGGGCGTTCCAGCGTTCAATAACCTTCACTACAATGAGGTAGGCAAATCCTGCCGTAAATGCGCCTGAAAGGATGGAGACAGAGGTTATCTTTAGCACCGAGTTGACAGCGTCTGTTCCGTTTAAAAGCTTGAAAATAGATGCGAGTGGGAGAGGCAGGATATCCATAAATCTGCCGAGAATCACATAAAGAGGTGTTCCAGGTGGATGTGGAATTCCAAGAATGTGGGAACACGCCAGAAATTCGCCCACATCCCAGAACACAACTGTTGGAGCCGTTGTCAGAAAGTAAAAAAGCCATGTCGTGAATGTGACGAGAATAAAAATAATGGTTCGCGTCTTCCTTTCGTCCATTGATTTTCCTCCCTGGGCGGATTTTTTGAATGGTTATTATAATTTTCGCCCTTCAAGGCTGTCAACGGTACCACGAGTTGAAATTCTAACTGAACTGTTTAAGTGTACGAGGGTCAGGATGTTCGCGGCACATACTTTCCCCGTATAGAAAGTTTGATTTGTGATACCTCTGTGGTGTATATTTGAGAGAAATCTCTGGAGGTTATTTCCCATGAAAAAATTTCTCTTACCTATCTTCGCGATCATAATGATTGCAGGTATATCCTGCCAGGGCGAAAAGAAAACGGCCTCTAATAAGAGGGTATATCCCTTCGAAAAGGCAACGATAGTAAGCAGGTCTGAAATCCATTCAGGCGTTTCCATCAGGCAGGATATTTACATCGACGGGTACGGGGCAAGAGAGGCCCGTTACACAACCACAAAGATGACTTATAACGACAGAGACATTGAGACGAAAGCCCTCTCGATGGTTACTCCTGATTACATTTACACTGTGGATTTCCAGTCCAGAACAGGTACAAGAATCCCAAACGATCCCGATAAAGTGGTAGAAGAGATGAGAAAAATCATAGTATCGAGCAAGCTGGATGACAGGACAAAGGATCAGTTGATCTCCCGTCTTCCTGAAGAGAAGGAGGCCATTAAAAACTCTCAGACCACGGGCCTCGTTATCAAAGATTTCATCAAAGACCTAAAACCATCGGGGAAAGAAAAGCTCCTCGACGATCTTGAGTGCGATGTTTACGAAATAAAAGACGACTCTACAGGTGAGCTCCAGGCAAAGCTCTATGTGTGGAATTATCTCCCCATAAAACTTGTAGATGTGCAGGGCAGGGTAATCCAGGAAGTGGTTTCTTTGGATACTACATCCGTGGACACATCGGTTTTTTCCATACCAGACAGCGTGAAGATTGAAGACTGGCTGGAAACTTTTGCAAACTCCATAAAACAGTTTGAACACCAGGGTAAGTAATCCCCTTGCGTACGAATGCCAGAAAATTTATCTTTCAATCTCAATTTCGTGTTAGGAGGCGATGTAAAGCATGTTTAAAACACTCCTTGAGAAGGTAGTTGGCTCGAGGAACGAAAGGATACTAAAAAAGCTCTGGCCAAAAGTCGATGAAATCAACAGGATTTACGAGGGATACAGGGGATTAAAAGACGAGGATCTTCTTAAAAAAACTGAGGACTTTGAGCAGAGATTGAGAGAGGGTGAGGATCCCGACGAGGTTATGCCAGAGGCCTTTGCCCTTGTAAAAGAGGCATGTCGCAGACTTGTGGGTAAACGCTGGGAAGTTACAGGCGAGGTTATCGAATGGAATATGATCCCCTTTGATGTTCAGCTCATCGGTGCAATCGTCCTGCATCAGGGTAAAATAGCGGAGATGGCCACCGGTGAGGGTAAAACACTCGTTGCCACAATGCCCCTGTATTTAAATGCACTCATCGGGAGGACAAAAGAGAAACCCGTGGGCGTACATCTTGTCACTGTAAACGATTATCTTGCACGAAGAGACAGAGAATGGATGGGCCCTGTTTACGAATCCCTCGGGTTGAGTGTGGGGGTAATTCAGGCGGGTATGACACCGGAGCAGAGGAAACCTGAGTATGCAAAGGATATTACTTATGGTACAAACAACGAATTCGGGTTCGACTACCTCAGGGACAACATGGTTTACCAGCCTGAACACAGGGTGCAGAGGGGACATTTTTACGCTATCATAGACGAGGTTGACTCGATCTTAATAGACGAGGCAAGGACACCACTAATCATTTCCGGTCCTGTTGAACACTCATCCGTTGAACAGTACAAGGATGTGAAGCCACTTGTAGCTGACATCGTGAGAAAGCAGACCCTCGTAGTCACCAGGTTACTATCTGAAGCGGAAAAGCTCCTCAAAGAAGGCAAAGAAAAAGAGGCCGCCCTGAAGATCCTCCTCGTTAAAAGGGGAGCACCGAAGTCAAAAAGACTCTTCAAGCTCCTCCAGGAACCGGGCCTGATGAAACTCGTTGACAAAACCGAGCTTGAGCTGATGAAGGACAAAAAGATCAAGGACTACGAGGAAGAGTACCTCTACTATGTGGTGGATGAAAAGTCCAACAGCGTTGATGTTACTGAGAAGGGACGCGCGGAAATCCAGAAAAAGAGAAAAGACCTCTTTACCCTGCCGGACCTCTCCATTGAGATTTCGGAGATCGATAAGAGAACTGACCTCAATCCCCGTGAAAAGTTTTACGAGAAAGAAAGAATTTACAGGGAATATGCGCAAAAAACAGACCAGATACATGCCATAAACCAGCTTTTAAAGGCATATACACTTTTTGAAAGAGATGTCGATTATGTCGTCATGGACGGTAAGGTCATTATCGTTGATGAGTTTACAGGCCGCCTCATGCACGGAAGAAGGTGGTCAGACGGACTTCATGAAGCCGTTGAAGCCAAGGAAGGAGTGAAGATTCAGGCAGAGACACAGACACTTGCCACAATAACCATCCAGAACTACTTCAGGATGTACGAAAAACTTGCGGGAATGACGGGAACCGCAGCCACAGAGGCCGCAGAATTCTGGGAGATTTACAAGCTCGATGTGGTCTCCATTCCAACCAACAAACCTGTAAGACGAGTTGACTTTCCTGACATCATTTTCAAAACGAAGAAGGAAAAGTACGATGCCGTAATAGACGAGATCGTCAAATGGCATCAAAAGGGAAGACCCATACTCGTTGGAACCACATCCGTTGAGGTTTCAGAACTCCTTTCAAGACTACTTCAGAGGAGAAAGATTCCCCATCAGGTCTTAAACGCAAAGCACCACGAGAGGGAAGCACACATAGTGGCTCGAGCAGGTCAGAGGGGAGCTGTGACCATTGCAACAAACATGGCAGGCCGTGGAACAGACATCAAGCTCGGTCCCGGAGTGGTTAAAGCCTACGACCTCGTTCACGAAGATAGATTGAAAAAAATCAAAGAGTATGTTTCACGGAAAAAATCCGTCCTCGTGGTGCCTGAAACAGATGGAGACATTCCAAACATCCAGTATCTATTTGAAAAAAATGACATTCGATACACATACATAAGCATGAGACCCGACGACAATTCAACAGTTGAGGAAATCATTCAGAAAATTCTTGGAGCACTGAGGAAACCTGGAAGTGTTGTCCTCATCTCCGGTCTTTACAAACACGATGAGAGACTGAGAGATGGAGACCATGTGGTCATGGACTTCCCACAGCCAGAGTGTGCAATAAATACGAAAAATCCAAGGCCCGGTGTAACCTGTCCCATGGACCCCAAAAAGTGCATTGAAGAAGGTGTCCCGTGCGGGTTGTATGTGATTGGAACAGAGAGGCACGAATCGAGGAGAATCGATAACCAGCTCCGCGGAAGATCGGGAAGGCAGGGAGATCCCGGAGCTTCAAGGTTTTTCCTCTCCCTCGAAGATGACCTCCTGAGACTTTTTGGATCGGATAAGGTCATGGATCTTATGGAAAGATGGGGCAAGTCAGATGAAGGTCCCATAGAATCCAGACTCGTAACAAAGGCCCTTGAAAGTGCACAGAAGAGGGTTGAAATGCAGAACTTCGAAATCAGGAAGAGACTTCTCGAATTTGACGATGTGATGAACCAGCAGCGTGAGGTAATATATGGACTCAGAAACAGAATCCTCGATGGAGAGGACATTAAAACCAAAATTCTCGATGAGTTCGTGGTGGATATCGTCGAAGAAAAAATTCAGGAGTATTTACAGGGGGACTCACCCGACGAATGGGACATTCAGGGACTGATAGAGGATCTAAGATTCCTGTTCCTGTCTGACTTTACAAAAATCAGGGATCTTTCATCGAAGGATGAAATAAGAGATTACATCCTTGATGAAGTCAAAAAACTCTACGAGGAGAGAGAGGAGGCCTTTGGCAACGAGAGGATGCGGGAAATCGAAAGAATTGTACTTCTTACGACTCTTGACACAGCGTGGAGAGAACACCTTTACTCCCTCGACATGTTAAAAGAGGGAATATTCCTCAGGGCGTACGGCCACAAGGACCCGGTGGTGGAATACAAGCAGGAAAGCTTCCGCATGTTTGAAGACATGCTTCTAAGGATTCGAAACGAAACGGTGATGAAGATCTTTAGAATCGAGGTACCAAGGTTACCCAAAAGATTCAGGGGAAGACACATAACAGTTTCAAAACCACAGGTGCCAGTTGCTACGACCCATACTGCCCAGCCCGGTATAGCCCAACAGGATAAACCGGTGACGAAACAGAGGAAAAGAACGAGAGGGAGAAGAAGGAAGAAAAATTGACCTTTATAAAAAATTGTATGATAATTTTAGCCAATAAGTCAGGAGGAGTTGTAAAATGCAGATGAATGAAGTGAAACCCAACGATTATCAGGAAGAAGAAATCAGTCTTGGGGACATACTGGATGTAATATTGAGAAGACTGAATATTATCCTGGCTATCACATTCGTTGTAACAGCTGCTGCTGCTGTTATCTCATACCTTTCAACTCCTGTTTATGAGGCTTCAACACTTGTAAAACTGGCCATTAAAGAGACATCTGTCTCCGTTTTACCTGAGATAACGCCGGGGACGAGGTCTGTTGATCCGGTCCAGAGTCAGATAGAAATCATAAAATCAAAAACCATATCAAGAAATGTAGTTGCAAAGTACGGTCTAAATCTTAAATTTCCACGGGGAGTTGAGGTTGACTCTACCTGGTCATCCATAGCTCCGGAAGTGGGTACCTACCGTATAGCTTTTGAAGACGACAATACTTACACCGTTTATGATCCATCGGGCAACCCTATCGGGAGAGGGGAATTGGGAAAAGTTTTCCACACAGATGGTATAAAATTCTCAATAATCAAGGTTCACAGAAAAATTCTGGAAAAATCAGGTGGAAACATTGAGCTGAAGGTCAAGGATCCATACGCTGTTGCCCAGGGATTCAGCAGGCGTATAAAGGTTATGCAGAAGGGGAAAACTGATCTCGCTGTGATTCGAATCAGATCCACATCCCCCCGGAAAGCTGCGCAGCTTGCGAATGCGGTGGCGGAGGAGTATGTGAACTACACACTGTATCTGGGAAAGGAGGACGCTTTAAAAACCAAGGAATTTATTGAGGAACAGCTCAAAAAAGTGGAGGCTGAGTTAAAGAAATCCGAGGACGAACTAAAGAAGTTCAAGCAGGAGACCGGGATATTTTTACTTGACGAG
>JALSOY010000176.1 GCA_026986235.1 Caldifarciminota bacterium | reverse complement strand
AGAGGGAAATATGAAATACTGAGTGAATCAGTACAAAAGTATACATCTCTTTGCTTCTCCAACGATGGAAAACTACTGGCTGCAAGTAGTTCAGATGGAAGTATATCAGTGTGGAAAGTCAATAGGATATTATCAAATATTGGAGGTGCATATGGAAAATAAAAAAAATTTAAAACGCAGTCCTTTTATTTATGGTAGACCACTTAAACCACATGAGTTTTTTGACAGAGATCAAAACATACGTGAAGTATGGGATGGTATTATAAAAGGAATGTCCATTGCTATTTCCGGGAAACCTAAAATTGGAAAAACATCATTAATAAATAAAATAAAAGATAAGGATAGCTTTAAGAGTGCCAAAGAACTAAAAGATGAACAGGTTTCTAGTTTCGTTTTCCTTTATATAGATACCAGCACTTTGAAACCAAATTTCACACCAAATGACTTTTGGAAATCTATTGGTTTGAAACTACAGAAGACCTTTTATAATAACGAAGCTTTCAAAAATCTGAATTCTCTTAAGGTGAACCAAGAATATGTTCATGACTTATTCGATAGAATAGAAGAGTTCAAAATTAGGCTTGTATTAATATTGGATGAATTTGAAGTATTGTTAAATCACCCCCACTTTAGAGACTACAGTTTTTGGGCGCAGATAAGGTCATTAGCAACAACACGAAGCTTTGTAGTGATTATCTCTATCAGCAGTCACGTAAAAGAAATAGAAGATAAAGGAAGGGAACTTCTTGATAGAGGATCCCCTTTATTTAATTATTTTAAGGAAATTAGACTGAAAGCATTTGATGAGAAACTCGCCCTAAAATTTTTAAACATTGTCACTCCTAGTTGGCCTGATGACTATAAAAAGACGATAATAAACCTAGCCGGTACTCATCCGGCTCTAATTCAGCTGGTTGGAGACAAGCTTTTTCACATTAACCCTAAAGGATTAAACAGAGAAATTGTAAATAATTTTTTATCCGAACTCCAAACAATGTCAAATAACTTCTTTAGTGAAATCTGGGAATTTTCGAAAATATCCGAGAAATATGCTGCATATGTAATTTTGGTTAAGGGTTTACGCAACATGAACTTGAATAATTTACATCTCAATAATTTCCTCAAATCAGCAATTAGGAATATAGATATTCCAACTTTGTTATCATACGCTATTGTACAAGAAGGTTTACAAAGCTTAAAAAACCTTGGTTTAATTTACGAAGAATCAAACGACTTCTTTCCTTATAATCTCTTTCTTTTCTGGCTTTTGCAAAATTCTGAGAGTATACAGGAAGAAATTTATGGTTTATTGAATTCGCAATCAGAAAAAATGCGTAATAATTTTCATGCTAATGTACTAAAAGGATTTGGTAACACTATCTTTAATGCCTTTTTTAATAATATAGTAACTATACTATTAAAAGCATTTTTAAAAACATAAAATTCAACTTTAATCCATCGACTTACCTAAAGGAGTTTTGGTATGGAGAAGATTGATTTTCGTGGAAAGATATGGACGATCGTGGATGATAAAGGAAAGCTCATAGAGGATATTGACACGGATCAGATATACCACAATGCTCACTTACACATTACTGACATAAACGAGATGGGCAGGTATGCATTTGGTAACCTCGAAGGCTGGGAAGACTTCCCGAAAAAGGCAAAGCCAGGAGACATAATATTTGTGGGGAGAAACTTCGGTGCCGGATCATCGAGGCAGCATGCAGTCGATTGCTTCAAGGCCCTGGGTATCAGTGTAATCGTAGGAGAATCCTTTGGTGCTATCTATAAGAGAAACGCCATTAACTCAGGGATGCCGATCCTTGAAGTTCCTGGACTTTCCAGACTCGTGGAGTCAGGTAAGTTTGAAACAGGTGACGAGGTTGAAATCGATTTTCTTGAGGGGAAAATCAAAAACCTTACCAAAAACTTCGAAATTCAGGCAAAAAAGCCAAGTAAAGTACAAATAGATATTTACCTCGCCGGCAACATCTTTGAGTACGGACGGACTATTGCAAAAAATTGAACATCGGCGCAATATAAAAATCTCACTGAACCAACGGAGGTGATTTCGGGGAAAATTGAGTAAAGTAAAGGATAGAAGGATATCTCTTGAAGGTTTCAATATTTCAAGCTTCGCCGGTGTTCAGGACTCGAATCTCAAGCTGATTCAAAAGAGCTTCAATGGGAAGATTGTACTCCGGGGAGAAGAGATTTATGTCTCATCCACCCCTGAAGAGCTTGAAAAAATTGAAAGGCTTATCTCTATTTTGAAGATGAAATTAAAAAGGTCCGGATATCTCCGTGAGGAGGATGTTAAAGAGGCAATTATGGATTTGCAGGGCAGAGGTATGAAAAAAGAGCAAACCGAATTTGAAAAATATGCTATAAAAACGCCGAGGAAAACCATTGTTCCGCGGACGGAAAATCAGTTGCGTTATTTAAAGGCAATAGAGGAAAACGACATAGTAATAGGTGTGGGGCCTGCCGGTACGGGCAAGACCTTTCTTGCCGTTGCCATGGCTCTCAAATTTTTGAGAGAAAATCGAGTGGAGAAAATCATCCTCACGAGACCCGCCGTTGAAGCCGGGGAATCTCTTGGGTTTCTCCCCGGAGATTACGAAGAAAAGATCAGTCCATACCTTACACCTCTATACGACGCACTTTACTCCATGTTAACGCCTGACGCCATCAAGAGGTTGACGGACAGGAGGGTGATAGAGATAGCCCCGCTTGCCTACATGAGAGGCAGGACCCTTTCTGATGCCTTTGTCATCCTTGATGAAGCCCAGAATACGAAGTCAGTTCAGATGAAAATGTTCCTCACCCGCCTTGGTCCGAGATCCAAAGTGGTAATAACAGGGGATGTAACTCAGATAGACCTCCCGAGGGACGAGAACTCAGGGCTTGTAGAAATACAGCATGTACTTCATTCTATACCGGGGATTGTTTTTATAAAGTTCGGACCGGAGGATGTCGTTCGACACAGACTCGTAAAGGACATAGTTGAAGCCTATGAAAAGTACAAAAAAGAGTGAAAAACCTCCACGATTAGAGACCCTGCTGAAGGCAGGCTTCCTGCTGCTACTCTTTGTAATCACCCTTACACTTCTCCCGAGGGAGCACTTCAAAAACATAAAAAATCTTAAAGAGGGTGAGATCAGTCCCATCGAGGTTATTTCTCCGATCGATTATCCCATATACAAAACCAGCGTGGAACTACAGAAGGAAAGGGAAGCAGCTCTCAAAAGTGTCCCTGCCTTCTACGAGTTTGATACCACCTATGTTGATTCAGTTCGGGAGTGGATTGATCGTATAAAACGCACAGGGTTGTTCAAAGATGGGGTTCCGCAGAGCAGGTGGGAATGGATTGTTGAGCTTTCTGCAGACTATTCTCTCGATTACCTGAAAAGAGGGGTAATTGAGGATAAGCACCTTTTAAAATCCCTCGGAGTGGACAGCGTTGCAATTGTAAAGGGTAACATCATAAAGGTTTATCCGGTAGAGAGTATCAAGGATCAGAATGATGTCTATGAAGAGCTGAAGAGAGTGGCGATACAGACATTTGAGAACCGCAACGAGCGGGATGTTTTCCTGAAAATAGTAAGGAGACTTATTTTTCCGAACCTGAGGTACAGGGAGGACCTTACAAACAAGGCAAGGAATGCAGCTCTTGCCCGCATTTCCCCAATCAAAGAGATCGTTCACAAGGGCGAAAAGATCGTGGGGAAACATGAAAGGATTACAGAGGAAAGTCGTGAGAAGCTCAGGATTCTTCAGGAGAAAATCCAGTCAACCGGTTATCACTCTTACAGGTGGTTTGCATACCTTTTCATCCTTTTAAGTATATATGTGCTTGGAACAATTTACTTTCTCGAAAGGATAGAGAGACGCCCCGGCTGGAGGGAACTGATCGTCATTGGTTTTGCCGGGATTATCGTCCTGCTCTCGGCGTATCTCGTACGCAACATACATGTTTCACAATACATCACCCTTGTGCCATTTTTTGCCATCCTGATAAATGTCGCCCTTGGCTTTGAACCTGCCCTGTTTTACACTCTCCTTCTTTCAATAATCCTGGGTCTCTACTTCCCGTCATCAGTATTTGGCACATTCATTTACAACCTTATTCTCGGCTGGACAGCTATTTTCATTACTAAAAGCTTCAGGTCAAGGTTCCAGATCTACTATGTTATACTCACTCTGATGATCGTGGGGTTCGTTACATCTATTTTTACCGACCTGCTCGTATTCAATCGAGTTACCGATGTTAAGATACTGGCTCAGGCATCTCTTTTCAGTGCGTTTCTATCGGGTGTCTTTGTAGTCGGAATTTTGCCACTCTATGAAAGGGTTTTCAGGGTTGCAACTGATTTCTTTTTACTTGAGTTATCAAACCTTAACAACCCGCTTTTGAGAGAGCTTTCGGAGAAGGCTTCAGGGACTTTTAACCACAGTATAAATGTGGGGAACCTGTGTGATGCGGCGGCAAGGGCTATCGGAGCGAATTCCCTGCTTGCCAGAGTCGGAGCCTATTACCACGACATAGGGAAGATCAAAAAACCCCAGTATTTCATTGAAAACCAGATGGGAAAAGAAAATCCGCACGACAGACTCTCCCCCAGGATGAGTGCACTAATCATAATTTCCCATGTCAAAGACGGAGTCGAGCTTGGTGAAAAATACGGGTTACCCGGTGAGATCATTCGTATAATCCAGACGCATCACGGGACATCGCTTCTCGTTCCATTCTATGTAAAGGCGAAGCAGCTGGAGGGCGAAAATGTTAAAGAAGATGACTTCAGGTATCCCGGTCCCAGGCCCTCCACAAGGGAGGAGGCCATCTGTATGATAGCCGACAGTGTTGAAGCAGCCGTCAGGAGTCTGAAAAATCCCACTGCAAAGACACTGAAAGAGACCATTTACGAGATAATCAGACTGAAACTTGAGGACGGCCAGCTTGATGAAGCTGACATAACGAGGAAAGACCTCGATAAGATCGCCGAAGCCATATATCCCATACTGTTGAGCCAGTTTCATCCAAGAATCGAGTATCCCAGAGAAAAGAAATGATAAACATATACAATGCGCAGAGAAAGGTGAAAATAAACCGCGAGTTCAAGGACAGACTCTCCAGGCTTCTCGAACAGGTTCTTGAAGAGGAGGATCCTGATCGAAGTATTCAGGAACTTAACATTATATTCGTAAACAACAGGCGAATCAGGGATATCAACCGGGAGTTCCTCGGCAGCGATCGTCCCACTGATGTGATCTCCTTCAACCTTGGTGATGTCGGCGAGGTTTACATCTCAGCCCATGTTGCCAGTAAAAAAGCTCACGAATACGGATGGTCCACAGAATTCGAGCTCGTTCGCTATGCCATCCACGGCACCCTCCACATCCTCGGTTATGACCACGAAAGGGAAGAGGACGCAGAAGTTATGGAGGCAAAAGAGGAGAAATATCTGGAAAAATGGTGATAGTCATCCTTTTACTTATCGCCCTTTCCTTTATGTTTTCTGGATCTGAAGTCGCTTTCTTCTCACTTCCAAGGTCACGAATAAAAGCACTAAAAAACAGGCAAGTAGCCCGAATTCTGGATTACCTGATATCGAGGCCCTATACCATTCTTTCCGTTATCCTTCTGGGGAATACAGCCGTTAATGCATTTGCCGCTTCGATCTTCTCAATTTTAATCGCCGACATGCTCTCCGGAATCGGAGAGGGACTTCTTACGATCGTGGATGTGGGGATTTTCACCTTTATTCTACTTGTATTTGGCGAGATTACGCCAAAAATACTTGCTCTCCAGTACCCTCTGGAATTCTCGTCAGTTTCGTGGATCGTCGTTTATCCCTTTTACTACCTCTCCTATCCAGTTGTTAAACCACTCGGCAGGTGGATAAGAAAAATCTTTGAGGGAGAAAACCACAGGAAGAAAGAGTTTGAACCTGTTACGCTAAGAGAGGCTTACAACATAGTGGAAACTGCGAGGGAGATTCTCCACATCCATGAGCTTGAACTTCTTGAGGACAGTGTGGAGTTTCTTTCCATCAGGGTTTCAGACATAATGACTCCACGAAGGGATATAAAGGCACTTCCGGAGGACATAACCATAGGCGATGCGTTGAACGAGATGAGAAAAACCCGTCACTCAAGATTTCCCGTTTATAAGGAAAGGCTCGATGACATTACGGGCATCCTCGACCTTTTAAGTGTGGAGGGTATTCTGAACCTATCACCAGATACTCCAATCAGGTCTTATCTTTTAGAGCCCGTCTTCGTCCCTGAAACCATGAGGCTTCCTGAACTCGTCAGAACGCTCGTTGAAACACCCGTGAAAATGGCCATCGTTACCAACGAGTATGGAGGCACTGAAGGGGTGGTAACCCTGAAGGATGCTTACAAACACTTTATGGGGAAAATCAGAAGTGAATTTGAGTCAGAGGAGCTTGAAGAGGTTAAAAAGATAGGCGATAGAGCTTTCATCCTTTCAGGAGATGTGTCTGTCTCTGTCCTTGAAAAACTAACGGGGAGGAGGTTTATCGGTTACTACGGTTCCATTTCCAATCTCATTCTCGACAATATCGGACATGTCCCCACAGAGGGAGAGAAGGTTGAAATAAACGGTATTGAATTTGAGATTCTGGCAAAAGAAGGAGAGTATCCGGAAAAAGTGAAGGTAACGGTAAGATGATCAACATAACCTTATTCCTGGTATCAATATTTCTGGTTGCCGTTTACGCTGCCTTTGAAATTTCCTATGTCAGTTCAGACAGAATAAATATTCAGGATGTTATACCCCGTAGAAGACTCGATTTCTTTGTAAAGAAGGAGAGGCAGGTAATTATCAGCATTTTAATTGGCATTAACATTTTCTCTGTTCTTGCAGCCACGACCCTTACACACTTTACACAGGGTATGGGGGTTTCTTCAAACCTTGCAGTGGTTGCTTCAGGCGCCGTTACCACACTCCTTATCGTACTTGTTGGAGAGATTTTCCCGAAGTCCTACGCAATTTCAAGAAAAATGGAGGTCATAAACCGATTTAACAACCTCATTTACATCACATACCTCTTTTTTTATCCAGCAATCAGGATTTTTGATTACCTTCTGAAATTATCTTTTGCCAGTGTAAAGAGTGAAAAGCTTTCCCTTGAAGAGGAGATCGAGAAGTACGCAGAAGAAAAAGGACTTGAGAGTGAAGACCTTCTTCTGCTGAAGAAGGCTCTCAAATTTTACGACATGAACGCAGAGGACATAATGATTCCGGTTAACAGGTTCCCCTTTTTCTCGGTTGATACGCCAGCGGAGGAGATAATCAACAGGTCTCGCAAGCTACCGTACAACAAGGTTTTGCTCTACAAAAATAGCATTGACAATATAGTCGGATTGATACATATTAAAGACCTGCTACTTGCTGAGGGCACAGAGATAGAGAGATATCTCAGGCCTTATGTAACGGTTTACTCCGACAGTCCTGTTCACAGAATCGTCGAGGAGATAAAAAGCCAGCAGACCACCGTTGCAGTTGTCATAAACGAGTACGGTTCAACCGTCGGTGTTGTAACAGTTGAAAACATCGTTCGTGAACTCCTCAAGTACTTCGAAGAGGAGGAAAAAAAGGACGGTATTTACAGCGGGGATACGAGAATAAACGAACTTCGGGAGATGGGGATAGATGTTGAGGAGGGCGATTACTCTACACTTGCAGGTTACATTATAGATAAACTCGGCAGGATACCTGAGTCCGGGGAGAAAGTGGTTTCGGGTAACTATGAGTTCGTGGTTATAGAGGCAAACGAGAAGGAAGTAAAAAAGGTTTTGATAAAGGAGAAAAATGAGCCAGGCAATAAGTGAGATTGAAGAAAAACTCTACGAGTTGACGCTCGAGCTTGTAAAGAAGAGGGATTATAAGAGGGCGGCTCTTCTTCTGTCGCAGAAGCATCCCGAAGATGTGGCCCTTGTGCTTGACAAGCTCGACGAAGATGACAGGGTACAGGTATTTAAATATCTGCCCGTGGAACTCCAGGCGGATGTCTTGATCAGACTTGATGATGAGTCCATAGATGATGTTCTGAAAGCACTCTCAGAGAAGGACATTTCAGAGCTCGTTGGTGAAATGGATGTTGATGACGCAGTGGATGTTCTCGGAGAATTATCAGACGAAGAGCGTCAGAAGGTTCTCTCCTATGTCCCCCTCGAGGAGAGGGAAGAGGTAAAAGAGCTTCTCAAGTACCCTGAGAACTCGGCCGGTGGTCTCATGACCACCGAGTACATCGCCTACGATGCTGATCAAACTGTTGAGGAGACCTTAAGGAGGCTCAAGGAAGAGGAGAAGCCTGATGAGGTTTCGAGCATAATTTATGTGATTGACAAAGAGGGAAAACTTCTTGGGGAAGTCTATTTACGGGACCTTCTAAAGGCAGATCCTTCTACAAGGCTTGGAGAGATCGTGAGGGAGGTTCCTTCGGTTCCGGTACATCTTGACCAGGAGGAGGTGGCCCGATTATTTGAAAAGTACGATGTATTTTCCATGCCCGTTGTTGACGACAGGGGCAGGTTGTTAGGTGTTATAACAGTTGACGACATCCTTGATGTTCTCGAGGAAGAGGCCACAGAAGACATCCACAGGCTGAGTGGGTGGGGTGAGGCTGAGAGTATCTATGCTCCAACTTTAAAGATGGCTCAGAAAAGACTCCCCTGGCTTCTTATTAACCTTGTAACTGCATTCGTTGCAGCATCAGTTGTCGCAATTTTTAAAAATACCATTGCCGCATTTGCCTACCTTGCAGTTTTTATGCCCGTTATAGCCGGTGAGGGAGGCAATACAGGTATCCAGACCATTGCACTGGTCGTACGCTCCCTGGCACTTGGTGAGATAGACTTTCACGATTTCAAAAAACTATTCGTTAGGGAATTCATAGTCGGCCTGATCATCGGGTCCGTCGTGGGTTTTGTCTCAGGCCTTATTGCATACTTCTGGGTGGGCAATCCCTACTTCGGACTCCTGGTATTCCTGGGACATGTGGGTAACATGGTGGCAGGGTGTATCGCAGGCCTGACAGTCCCCATGATTTTAAAACTGTTGAAACAGGATCCGGCCCTTGCTTCCGGTGTGATCGTAACAACCATTACAGATGTAACCGGATACTTCATATTCCTTGGACTTGCCACTATCTTTATGAACTACCTGCACCTCTTATGATCGGGAAGATACTGAAGAAATTTTCAAAACTCCGTGTCGCCGTCATAGGAGACATCATGCTCGACAAGTACCAGTACGCTGATGTCGAGAGAATTTCTCCTGAGGCCCCTGTCCCGATTTTGAAGCTCAGAAATGGTGAAAGAGAGGAAAGACCCGGTGGCGCTGCAAATGTCGCACTCAACATCTCCACTCTTGGAGCCGATGTCCATCTCTTTGGAGTTGTAGGCCAGGATACAGACGGGAAAGACTTGCTCTCTCTTTTGAAATCTCACGGAATCAGAACTGACGGGATATTCATAGATCATGAGAGACCCACTACATCAAAAACCCGTATAATAAGCAGAAAACAGCAGATCGTAAGGATAGATATAGAAAAAACAGAGCCCATCCCCAGAAGAATTGAAAAAGAAATAAAAAACATCCTCTCAAACGAAGTTAAAAACTTCGATGCCATTGTGGTGGAAGATTATAACAAAGGTGTTCTCACGCCCGGCATCATCAGATTCATTTCGAAGGAGCTAACGGATAAAACTATCGTGGGCGTGGATCCCAAGATAGAAAACTTTGGCCTTTACAAAAATGTTACCCTCTTTAAACCCAACAGGACGGAACTTTCGAGATTTAACGGTAAGAAGGACCTTTTCGAAGCCATAAAGGATACCTTTGAAAAGCTTTCTCCGGAGTACATGATGGTGACATTGAGCGAAGCGGGAATGGTTGTATATGATGGCCGTGAATTCGTGAGGATTCCGTCACTCAAAAAAGAGGTTTACGATGTTACAGGCGCAGGTGATACGGTCATCTCCGTTGCCATTCTTTCCCTCGTTGCTGGACTAAGTATAGTGGATTCGGCTATACTATCAACCATTGCAGCGGGTATCGAGGTCTCAAAATTTGGAGTAGCA
>JALSOY010000175.1 GCA_026986235.1 Caldifarciminota bacterium | reverse complement strand
ATGTCTGATTTCCGTAAAACAACTCCACGAACTCGTAGATGAAACCTCCCGTTGTGTCGACATCAGCTACCTCGGTTATCCCCGTAAAGTTACCACCTCCCTGGAAAATAACCTCTCCGGGGGTAGCATCGTGCCAGTCCCTTACATCCCAGCTTGAAGGGCTGGCAGGGTCTCCCGTGAAATTTATCCTCTGGTAGGTGTAACCCCGCTGGAAGGTGTATGTGGGGCCGTCAACGGTATCACCTGACGCATTAACAAGTGTAAAAGTCTCTCCGCCGTTGATGACGGGAAAGCTACCGCCTCCGTTGATGTAAACGACATTACTTCCGAGTGTAACTCCCCAGAAATTTTCAAACTGACTCCGTGTGGCCCCCCTTGCGATTATTAAAGTGGAGTTCAGTGGTAGCCTTACTCCGTGAAAGTTGTAAACCCTGTGGGAGTTTTCCTGAATTAGCTGCCAGCCGTCAAGTATCAGGTAATCTCCCGGACTCCTGGTCTGGTAGAAGGATGTATCACTTGTAACAGTTGCATCACCTCTTTTGTATGCCTTTACGAAGAAAGTAACGGTGGTTTCCACCTCCGTGGGTGGGATGGCAAAGACGGACCTCACCGTTGTGGCCGTTTCCGGAAGAGCAGTATTCCAGGAAGATCCGTCAACGGAGTAGAAGAGTGTGTCTGCTGACCTCGAAAAATTGTACTCCGCCGTTACCCTCACGGTATCCCGGGGTGTTGGACTTTCAGGGTAGTACGAGATGGTTATCACATCACCTGACACATCTGCAAGCCAGAGGGTGGTATTCAGGATGGCGTAGTTATTCTGGACACCTTCCTCTGTCCATCCGTTGTAAAGAACATTTCCCGGGTTCCCTGTTCCGTCATCGGCGGGAGAACTGTCGGTAAGACCTGCGATTTTACCATCCCCGTAAGTACCTGTGGCAAGAAAAACGAGGGTCGTACCCTGCGGTTCACCACTTTTCCACACATGACCACGGAGGGAAGGATTTACCGTCGTATCAAGGGTCATCACCGTTGAGGCGTAGAAGGACATACCGTGAACGACACCCGCAGGTCCATGCGTAACAGGGTCATCCGTGGAGCTGGAGACATTGTATGTTCTATCACTTATGGAATTTGAAGGATCTCCTGTCACATGGAAGTGGATACCGAAGTAATTCTCAAACAGGTTCCAGATGTGAGGAGAGTCCCAACCGTTATTGTTCCTGTCTGAGGCGTTATGATCGGCGACCATGAAAAGTCCACCGCCGTTACTCACGAAGTTCAGGATCGCGTTTATCTCACTCTGTGTGAATGGTACCTGCGGTTCACAAACGACAAAGACATCAAAGTTTGATAGGTCCAGGTCGTTGGAAGGATCGTTGTATGTAATCCTTCCCCATGGTGGAAGAGTGACCACCTCGTGTCCCATGGAATAAAGGTCAAATCCCCAGTCGGATATGCCGCCCATCCACTGGTCACCGCTGGCAGGATTGGGAGGTTGTGGATACGGGAAGTCGTCGTCTATCATCCAGTCAGCGTTCCCGGCATCCTCCTCTTTTGTGAGATCAAACAGTATCCTGGCAGGGTGGAGAAAGCTCAGGAGTATCAAAAATAAAAAGATTTTTTTCATGACAGGCGTTCAATTTTAATGGATCATATTTCTATGTTCAAAATTCTGCGGGCGACGACACCGATAATGAATGAAACAACGGCTACACCGAAGCTTATGAAGAGCATCTCGACGAAAAGTCTGATGAAGGGTTCTTCCTTTACAACGGAGACGAAGAATGTGAAAAACAGTATGACCAGGAAAGCATCTATGAGAGACAGGGCAAGGGCGGCATAGGGATTGTGGAATAAGAAGAAGGGGAAAATTAGAAGAGTCACCGTCAGTATGTAAGCAACACCTGTGTATATCGAGGCCTTCAGGGGACTTTTCCCTGTCTTTTCTGATTTTTGTGAGAGGTACTCAGATGCAGCCATGGAAAGGGAAGCCGCAATTCCGGTTATAAGGCCTGCGAGACCTACGATCCTCGTTACCCTCAATGCAAAGGTAAGTCCGGCAAGTGTCCCGGTTAGTTCTACGAGTGCGTCGTTGAGTCCGAGCACCATGGAGCCTATGTAGCCAATCTTTTCTTCATCCAGCATCCTGATGAGCTGATTTTCGTGGTGCTGCTCCTCTTCGAGCATCCTTTTGGCCTCTGGTATCTCTTCCAGAACCTGCTCGTAACTGTCCTCAGCCCTTTTCTCACTCAACTCCATCATTTTCACAACAAAGGTGTAGCCAAGAAACACAGAGATAAGCTTCATAAGCAGGGTGGATATCAGAGGAGGTGACACATCCTCACCTGTGTACTTTTTGAGGATTCTGTAATGGTTGAGTTCCTCACTGGCGATTCTTTCGAGTATTTTCCGGTTCTTCTCGTCCGCTCGACGGGCGAGATATCTGTAAATCTCGTATCCCTGTATTTCCGCACGCTGGAATTTCTTTAGAATCTCTTTCATCCTGATCTGCGCTGATTTACGACCTTTTCAGGCTGCCGGATCTGTAGAAAGGGAGTTTCACGATCTCCATATCAGCGAGCTTACCCCTGATGTCAACCTGAATGGTCATTCCAGGTTTTGCCGCATCCGGTGGAACATAGCCCATACCGATGCCTCTTTTGAGCGACGGAGAAAAGGTTCCACTTGTGACGGTTCCCACCTCTTTTCCGTCGAAATTAATTTTGTAACCGTGTCTCGGGATATCGCGAGGTTCCTTTGCTTCAAAACCCACTCTCCTCCGCTTTATTCCCTCAGTTTTTATCCTGATCAGTGCCTCTTTGCCGATAAATTTTTCCTTGTTCAACTTTGTGATCCATCCCAGGCCCGCCTCCAGGAGATTCGTCGTTTCATCTATGTCGTTACCGTAGAGGCAGTAACCCATCTCGAGTCTCAGTGTATCCCTTGCCCCAAGTCCTGCAGGTTTGACCCTTTCATCCTCAAGGAGTTTATAAAAAACATCTTCCACATCCCGTGGTGATAAATATATCTCAAAACCGTCTTCACCTGTGTAACCTGTTCTGGAGATCAGGGCATCTTTTCCTGTGACCTTACCTCTAACTGCACGGTAGTACTTGAGTTTTGAGAGATCCACATCAACGAGGGGTTGAAGTACCTGTTCACTCAGGGGACCCTGCAGGGCGAGTTCCGCCACTTCGTCTGATACATTAACGATATCCACACCTTTAAACCTGTTCTCAAGCAGCCATGAGTAATCTTTCTCTATGTTGGATGCGTTAACAACGAGGAGGAAGTAATCTTCGAGTCTGTAAACGAGGAGGTCGTCCACTATGGTACCCCTGGGGGTGGGAAAGGCGGAGTACTGAACCTGAAACACATCAAGGGTGGCAGGGTCGTTGGATGTTACATAGGATACGAATTCCAGTGCCTCAGGTCCACGGATCTCAATTTCTCCCATGTGAGACACATCAAACAGGCCCGCATGTGTCCTGACCCAGGTGTGTTCCTTTGTAATCCCGGAATACTGGAGGGGCATATCGAAACCTGCAAAGTCAACGATTTTTGCCCCGAGTTTTTTATGAGCTTCAAAGAGTGGCGTTTTCTTTCCCATTTTCTAACCCTCGTAATAGTCCTGGTTTTCAAGGAGTTGCTCTGGTGGGACATCCTTCCATACCCTCGCGGGAACGCCAACCACGATCTTCCGGGGTGGCACATCCTTTGTCACCACTGCTCCTGCCGCCACGAGAGCATCTTCACCCACGGTTATACCGGGCAGGAATGTGGTGTTCGCTCCCACGCGTGCCCCTTTCTTCAGGGTAACTCCTTTGTGGTACTTAAACCTTTCTTTTGTCCTGCCGAGGAAGTTGTCATTCGTAAATGTGACTTCCGGTGCAATAAAACAGTAATCCTCGATCACAGAAAGGGCAGTGATGTAGGCCTCTGTCTCAATTTTACATTTTTTTCCTATCTTTACCCTGTTTTCTACTGTCACCCCTCTACCTATGATGGTGAAATCTCCGATTTCCACATCTTCCCTCACTGATGCAAGGTCAGCTATAAGAACTTTGTTCCCGATTCTTGCACCCCTGTATATGACAACATTTGCACCGATCAGTACATTGTTCCCTATTTCAAGAGGTGGAAGCTCCTTTTCTTTAGTAACAGCGGACATGGCAGCTTTCATTGGAAGTTTTCCGAGTACAGTGTTATCGTCAACCCTGACACTGGTGCCAATCTTTGTGCCTTCGTGAATCACCACATTGTTCCCAATAGTTGTATCGTCCCCGATTTCTACATTGGCACCGATGATGACATTATACCCGATATGTACATTTTTACCGACTTTTGCAGTTCTGTGAATCATCGTTTAACCTCCTTGTCTTAATTTTAGAGAGTATGGGGGGAAAAATCTATTCTATTCCGTACTTTTTTATCTTTCGGATGAGGTTCATCCTGGAGATACCGAGGATCCTTGCGGCCTGCTTTTTGTTCCACTTCGTGTATTTAAGTGCCTCTATAATGACAGCTCGCTCCACATTTTCCATGTTAAAATCCTTTATGTTGAACTTCAAAACGATCTTGTCCCCTCTGACGAAAGAGGTGGTCTCAATGGGTTCTTTAATCCCGACCGGTCTCAAAATTATGTCTTCAGATGTTATTTCTTCACCCTCTGACATGAGGACGGCGCTCTCTATGGTATTTCTCAGTTCCCTGACATTGCCGGGCCACTTGTAATTTAAAAGTTTGTCTATTGCATCGGCGGAAAGTTTTTTCTTTCCTATGTTGTATTCCCTGGTAAATTTTTTAACGAAGTACTCTGCAAGCAGTATGATGTCATCACCCCTCTCCCTCAAAGGCGGAATCACGATGGTGATGGTACTGAGGCGGTAGTATAAATCAGTTCTGAAATCCCCTCTTTCCGTCAGTTTCGTGAGATCAATGTTGCTCGCTGCAATTATCCGTACATCCACTTCCGTTTCATAACTCGCCCCGATCGCCCTGTATCTTCGGGTTTCAAGAAACCTGAGGAGTTTATTCTGTACATTTATCGGCATGTTGGCTATCTCGTCTATCATGAGGGTGCCGCCGTCCGCCAGTCCCACAAGTCCTTTCCTGCTTTTAATCGCTCCGGTGAATGCCCCTTTTACATATCCGAAGAGTTCTGCCTCGAGGAGGGACTCTGGAATAGTAGAGCAATCAACGGGGATAAATGGACCCGATGCCCTGTCACTCTTCTCGTGTATAAACCTGGCAAATATCTCTTTCCCGGTCCCCGTTTCTCCGATCAAAAGTATATTTTTTACCCCCTTTCGGGCCGCAGTCTCGGCGACCTCAAGGGCTTCAAGGAATGCAGGATGTTTACCAATTATCACGATCTTATTCTGCTTTGCCATCTGATAAAGCTAAATTATAAACTTGTAGAGTGTTTTTCGCCGTTTCACTCCATGTAAACTTTCCTGATACTTCGTTTCCCTTTGCGATAAGTCTTTCCCTCAGATCGGGATCATTGAGTACATTTTCAATACCCTCTTTTATACTTTCCGGAGATTCAGGATCAACAGGGTAGAAAGCTCCATCTGCAATTTCCCTGAATATTTCAATATCCGACGCAACTACAGGTGTCCCGCACTTCATGGCCTCAAGGAGAGGAAGGCCAAAACCTTCGTATTTACTGGGAAAAACAAAAAGAAGTGCACCGCTGTACAAACTCCTCAGCTCCTCCCTCGTCACATAACCGGTCTGGATAACACTGCTTTCAGCCCCCAGTTTTTTCAAAAGTTCAATCTGATGTTCCTTCAGAAAGCCACCTGCCATGACCAGAGTAAGATTCTTCATCCGGGAAAGGGCCTTGAGAAGGTTTTCCACATTCTTTCTTTTGTCAGTGTCCCCTGCATAAAAGATATAGGGTCCCTTTATGCCAAATTTCCCGAGATCTTTACCGAGAGTTTCCCTGTCCACGGGACGCCAGAAGTCGGAGACTCCATGGTACACGACATGACTCCTCTCAGCGTATTCCGGGAAATACCTCAGGAATTCCTTTCTGGAAAAGCCTGATATAAGGATGATTCTCTCGGGCTTCCTCTCCATGGCCCTCCTGATTTTCCGGGCAATCTTTCCTTCTGGCGAGTCTATGAGGGGATAGACATCGTGTACTGTGAGAACACGGGGAAAACCGGATTCTGGAGGTATGTAGTTGTCAGTTCCATGAAAGATTTGAAATTTTTTAAGGAAAATCGATCTTCCTGAAACTTCGAAGAAAGGTATGGGAGTTCCCCACAACCTCTTAAGTCTCCGGGGGTATTTAAGCCGTGAAATTTTAAAAAAATGCAGGTAATTCACATTCTCCATGTGAAAAATTAACTCGTAAATGTAGTTCCCGATTCCGCGCGGAACCCTGTTAAGTATAGGTGTGATGTCAATTCCTACAGTTAGATGCATTTATACAGATCCCCGGCTACATAAAATGAACCTATAACCACAATGGTGATATTTATATGGTTATCAAGAAGATATTGCAAGGCCTGACAGGGTGAATTGAACACTCCTGACACATTTAGTTTATGTCTCCTTGCAATTTCAAGGAGCGTTTCTGGATCTATAGTTCTCGGTACCGATGATCCTGTCAATACAACTGATCGACTATTTTCCCTGATTATTTCAATCATCGAACCAATGTTTTTGTCACGCGATACTCCAAAGATCGTGTAAGGTTTGTCTTTGAAAATAGCAAAATACGAATCAAAGAATGTCCTCAAAGAAATTTCATTATGGGCAACATCTACAATAACCTTACTGCCTTCAATGTGTTTTATGTCGAATCTTCCTCTTAACTTAACTTCAGAAAAATCGACATTATCGAATCCGAGGACCTTCAATGTGTGGTAGGCAAGCGCCATATTTGAGGCCTGAAATTTACCGGCAAGGGGAGAGTATATTCTTTTTCCATCGATTATAACCTCGGTCCCCTCTTCACCTGTTTTGAAAATGCGGGGTTTTTCAACAACTATAAGTGGTGCGTCAGTCTGCTTGCATCTACTCTCAATCACCTTAAGTGCACTTTCGTTGTACTGTAGTGTGACCACGGGATTTGAATTTTTAATAACCGCTGCCTTCTCCCTGGCGATTTTTTCAACAGTATCTCCGAGAATGCTGGTGTGGTCGAGGTCGATGGGAGTTATTACGGTTATTTTTTGATCCAGAACATTCGTTGCGTCGAGTCTGCCCCCGAGACCAGCTTCAAAGACATTGAACTGAGTTTTTTCCTCTGAAAAATACATAAATGCCATGGTAGTCAAAAGTTCAAAGTATGTTCTTATCCCCCTTTTTCTCACATTGGGTTTCAGGATTTCCACATATCTGGAAAACCGGGTTTTCGGGATTTTTTTGAAGTTTACGGTGATTCTTTCCCTGACATCCACGAGGTGAGGGGATGTGTAAAGACCGGTTTTGTAATCCGACAGAGCGGCGGTGATCAGGGCTGATGTGGACCCCTTCCCCTTTGTTCCCACCACGAGAATGGGATTTTGTACCTTTTTATGCGGGTTACCCATCAGATCAAGAAATTTCAAGAAAGGCTCGAGAAAGTTCACATACCCGGGTTTGTATTCGTAGTTTATAAGGGAGTAGAGGTAATTTACAGCCTCTTCAAACTTCATTTAACAGGCTGCCACTCCACCTTTTCTTCGGCGTTTTCAGAGAGATCGAGAACCTCTTCGGAGTTATCTTCCTCGTAACGGACTCTCACTCTTCCGGTCAGGATGTTTACCTCCACCACCCTGCCGATTCCTCTGGGAGTTTTAATTCTGGCCCCCACATGTGGATATATTCTGGAAAGTTCTTCATACACCGGAAGCTCGAATCTCAGGCAGCACATAAGTCTTCCACACACACCGGAGAGTTTCTCAGGAGCCGCAAAGAGATACTGCTGGCGAGCCATATCCAGTGTAACAGAGGGGATCTCTCTTAAAAAGAGCTTACAACACAGTTCCCTGCCGCAGGGACCTATCCCTCCGATCTCCTTTGCGTAATCCCTTGCTCCCACCTGCGTGAATTCAACTCGAACATGAAGTATTTTGGCAAGTTTTATGGAGAATTTAGAAAGTTTGTGTTTCCTTTCACCGATGTAATCAAACTTTATGTACCCTGTCCTGGCATCGAACTCTGTTTTGGTAAGTTTTATATCCCGGTATTCCTCATGCTCCCAAAGGAGGGCCTTTGTAATGTTTTTCATGATTCTAACGACATCCCTGTCCGGCGCCAGTCTCAGAGATTCGATCTCTCGATCAACGGGTTTACTGGAAATCCCTCTCACTTTGACGAGAATTTCGTGCTCTTCGCCCTTTGGTCTGATAAAGATAAAAGTACCCACGGGCGGGATGGGACCGTCGTATCTGAATTTATCGTACTCTCCACCAATTATTGAGACTTCAACGGTGTTCGCAGGCTCTTCTCTCTTTGGCGGCTGAAACTTCCCTTTCTTTCGGTGTTTTCTAAACTTTCTGAACATGGTATTTTTCTCCTCGCAGGAATCTGCGTGAAATATTTTAAAGCAAACCTCACAATTTCCCTATGAATTCTTTATGCATGTGGAAATTTTTCTGCGTAGGGGATAAAATTAATAAGATTTTCGTGCTCCTTGATATGGGAGTGGAAGAAATTTAAAACGGAGGCGTTATTATGCTCGAAAATTTGATTTCAGAAGATCGAGTTATACTTGATCTGAAGTCGAAGACCAAGGACGAGGTGCTGAAAGAACTTTTAAGCGTTCTGAAGCTCCCTGAAGAGAGGGAGAAAATAGTGCTCGATGCACTGAAAAAGAGGGAGTCCATAGGCTCCACAGGAATAGGAAAGGGAATTGCCATTCCTCATGTCAGAAGTGTCGTTCTCGACGATGTTTACCTCGTGGTAGGTCTCTCAAGAGAAGGTGTGGACTTTGATTCCCTTGATGGAAAACCTGTACACCTGTTTTTCCTCCTCTGTGCCCCACCTCAGGACCCCGGCACCACTTACCTTCTTACCCTCGGTAAAATCGCCCAGATAGCAAGAAAACTGGCGAGAAGGAACGATTATATGGATATCAAGACACCCGAAGAGTTTGTCAGGTATCTCCTGAAACTTGAGGAGGAAGAAGAGTGAATAAGATCCTTGAAGCCCTGATTACACTCAACGACCTCGACCTGATGATCGAGGAGATAAAAAATCCCAATTACAGAGACCTGGGATTTGAGATCGATGTACAGCAGAAGCTGGAAGCCCTTGAGAAGGCGAGGGATGAGATCAGGAGCAAGATCCCTGAAAACATTTTAAGAAAGTACGATATCCTGAAAAAGAGGTACCACCGTGGAGTTTCCCCCATTATCGGGGGTGTGTGTATGAATTGCTTTGTAAGACTGCCAATTTCTATCGTGTCTCAACCCCACGATAACGAAAAGGTGGAGACCTGTCCGAACTGCGGCATATTCATTTACTGGGCATGAAAAGACTCTCTATCGAAGAAGAAATACAGATCATCAGGAGGAATACTGTAGATCTTCTCCCCCTGGAAGAGCTTGTCCAGAAACTCAGGAGGTCAAGAGATACGGGTATTCCCCTGAGGATTAAGTACGGCGCCGATCCTTCAAGACCGGATCTTCACCTTGGCCACTATGTTTGCCTCAAAAAACTGAAAGACCTTCAGGATCTTGGCCACAAAATCATCTTTATTGTAGGCGATTTCACGGCCATGATAGGAGATCCGTCCGGGAAGTCCAAAACCCGACCCCGCCTTTCAGAGGAAGAGGTGCGCGAAAACGCCAAAACTTACTTTGAACAGGTTTACATGGTCCTCGATCCTGAAAAAACCGAGGTCACCTACAACTCAAGATGGCTTGGCCCTCTCACATCCAGGGATGTTATCGAGCTTGCCGCAACATACACGGTCGCAAGGATGCTTGAGAGAGACGACTTCAAGATGAGGTTTGAGAAGGAGATCCCAATTTTTATCCACGAACTCCTTTATCCACTCTTTCAGGGCTACGATTCCTATGCCATCTCGTCTGACATCGAGGTCGGTGGAACGGACCAGAAGTTCAACTTCGTGATAGCGAGAGACATCCAGAAACACTTCGGCCAGGACCCCCAGGTCATCCTTACCGTTCCCCTGATAGA
>JALSOY010000174.1 GCA_026986235.1 Caldifarciminota bacterium | reverse complement strand
GGATGTCCTCCTGTGGGCAAAAATCCTGACAGAAGATGGCCGGATAGAAAAAATACCCGTGGAAAACCTTGGCCTGAAATACAGAGAATCCAGTTTTGATGGTATCCTCCTTGAAGCTGGACTTAAACTCACAGATAGACCACCTGAAACCATACACAGGATGATGAGAGAATTTTTGAAGAGAAGAAACGAATCACAGCCAAAGGGAAAAACAGCAGGCTGTATTTTTAAAAACCCGAAGCCCGGTCTTTCCTCCGGTTATCTCCTTGACCGGGCCGGCATGAAAGGCTACAGAGTCGGAGACGCCATGTACTCCACCGTACACGCAAACTTCATCGTGAATCTTGGCAACGCAAGGTCAGCCCATGTATTCGAACTCATTGAAACCGGTAAAAGGGCAGTTTTTGAAAAGTTTGGAATAGAACTAAAAGAGGAGGTGGTCATCATAAGATGAAAGGTTTAATGGTTATCGTACCTATCATTACCTTGGCAATCCTTCTTGAACTCCCTCTGATAAGGAGGGCAACTTATAAAAGGCTTCTGAAAGAGAAGCCCACCCTGAGAGATGCCATAAACGAAAATGCCCCTGAGCTTTCTAAAATGATCAAACAGATAAGAGGCGATACAGTTTTGCTGAAAAACAACCTGATTTTGATCTTTGGAAAAGGCAGGTATCAGGAGAAGGCGAAGGTGGCAGGTAGTATCATAAAAAGCGGGATAAAAGCAAGGGAAATTGACCTGACAGTGCCGGGATACGCACTGATAAAAAACGGGGGGAGCAGATGAAACTAAATGTAATGAACATAGGTTCAAACTTCATATCGTGTGTTTCGGCTGACATTCAGCCGGACGAAAGGGGTGAACCTTCGAGCATCAGGATAACAAGTTACGGAATCTCTAATAGCGAGGGCGTTACCGAAGGATACATGACCGCAAGGGAAAAGTTTAAACACTCCGTCCTGGAAGCACTCAAAAAATTGGCAGGAGACCAGTCAGAAAGTGTTAACGATTTTTACATATCTATTACGGGAACCCACATAAAGGGCAAGGAACAGGCAGTTCAGAGGGCATGGTCAAGCGAAATGCATGTCATATCTCCAGAGGACATTGAAAAGGTCATGGAGTCCTCACGCTCCATCTCCATCTCGCCTGATTACATAATAATCAGCATACATCCCAACGAGTTCCAGATAGACGACCATACAGAAGCGTACAACCCCCTGGGTATGAAGGCAAGAAAGCTCGAGATGAAATCCTATGTCATGTACAGTGAATCAAGCAGACTCGAAAACTTAAGAAGCGCACTTGTCGAACTCGGAATAACTCCACGGGGATTCTTCTATCAGCCTGTGGCGGCCGGGTATGCAGTTATGTCCCCTTCTGACCTGAACTTCGGGATATCCGTCCTGATCGATGTTGGACATTCAACCACTGATTTTGCAATCTGGAAGTCAGGCTCCCTTGTTAGAGCTGGCTCCATACCTATCGCCGGTATGCACATAACCAAGGACATCATGGTGGGACTCAACATAAAAAATTTCAGGGCAGCCGAAAGACTCAAACTCACACATGGCATTGCACACGAGGACCTCGTTGAAGAAAACGACCTCATTAAAATATCTGAACTCAAGAGCGGAAAAACTGCAGAAATTCCAAGAAAAGTCTTGGCAAGGATAATATACGCAAGACTTTACGAAATATTTTACCATGTGAAAAACGAAATTAACGGGTACAGAGACAAAGAATCCACGCCCATGAATGTGGTTCTCGTGGGTGGATCGGCAAACATAGAGGGCATTGAAAAGGTGGCACACGAGGTTCTCAATTCCCCTGTATCCATAGGAGAGGTTACGGGGTTTGCCAACCTACCTCAGGAGCTAAAGTGGACCTCCTTTGCCTCCACTCTCGGGACGGTAAAACTCGTGATAAGAAACAGAATGTTGTTTGGCGGCATTTCCGTCGAAAAGAAGGAAGAAAAAACCAACAAAGTGAAATCCTTTTTTTCAAAGGTAAAGGACAGTGTGAAACAGTTTCTTGACGAAGTCTAAAGGGGTGAGAAAATGGCAGATGTAAAAATTACCATTTCAGAAAAGGAGTTAAACAGGAGCTCCATTATAAAGGTCATAGGAATAGGCGGTGGTGGTAACAATGCCATCAACTACATGGTGAAGATGGGATTGACAGGTGCAGAGCTTGTGGCTGCGAACACAGACAGACAGGTCCTGGATAACTCTCTTGCACCTACGGTTATTCAACTCGGACCTCAATTGACAAAGGGACTCGGAGCAGGTGGTGACCCTGAGATCGGGAGAAAGGCCATGGAGGAGTCCGCAGACGAGTTCAGAAAAGTGCTCGAGGGCGCTCAAATGGTCTATCTCACCGCCGGAATGGGTGGTGGAACGGGCACAGGTGGAATACCCGTCGCAGCGGAAATTGCAAAATCAATGGGCCTCGTGACCGTGGCTATCGTTACAAAACCCTTCAGCTTTGAAGGAAAGTACAGGATGGAAAAGGCTGAGCAGGGCATCAAAGAACTCAAAGAGAAGGTTGATACCCTGATCGTTATACCCAACGACAAAATACTCGAGATGGTGGATGTCCCCATGGAACAGGCCTTCAGCCTCGCAGACGAAGTGCTTTATAAGGCCGTTAAAGGCATCCTCGATCTCAAATGGAAGGCGGGGAGAATCAACCTTGACTTTGCAGATATCAAAACCGTGATGTCCGAGAGAGGATACGCCATAATGGGTATTGGAGTCGGCGAGGGTGATAACAGGGCTCTCGAGGCTGCCAAAAATGCCATATTCAGCCCATTACTCGATGAATACTCCATCAAGGGGGCAAAGGCCGTTCTCGTCAACATCAAGGCAAGTGAAGGCATCCTCACAAGTGAAGTTAACGACATCAACAGGTTCATCCAGTCACAGGCAAAAGATGGTGATCACGAACCCAACTACTTCTTCGGATTGACCTACGAAAACGAACTTGGAGACAAAATTGAAGTCACTCTTATCGCAACCGGCATAAGCAGAGTCGAAAAATCCAAAGTCGTAACTCCACCAAAACCGGAGAAGGTGAACTCAGAGGTTGTGGAACTGAAAATAGAGGACAGGGACATACCGGCTTACGAGAGACTGGGCATAAACATATTCTCCGGACTGGACGAAGATGTGATAAACTCCCTATTCTGACCAGAAAAAATCAGGATCCCTCCTTTTTCAGGAGGATGCCTGCCGCTTAAAAATCTGCTTGAATACGAAACATCCCCTGAAATATAATTAACATGTGAGAAAATCATTGAAAATCTTGATGGTTTCAGATGTATATTACCCCTTCCCCGGTGGCATAACTGAACATGTGCATCACCTTTCTTTCTTTCTCCAGAAAAGGGGACATAATGTCGTCATCCTCACTGGTAACCACAAGAATGGCAAAAACATTGGTCTCAACAGCGTTAAAGTCATAAGGGTTGGGAGAGGCATCCTCGTCCCGGTAAATAGATCCTTTTACTCCCTTCCCGTCTCTTTTAACATCACATCAAAAATTAAAGAGGTGCTCTTCCGCGAAAGCTGGGACATAGTTCATGTCCATGGCACACTCTCTCCAACACTTCCACTTTTTACACTGCTCCAATCCCCCTATGTAAACTTCATGACATTCCATCCAACCCATGGCCATTCTTTAGGCTTTGAAATCTTTAAGCCATTACTCAAGAGAGCCTTTGACAAAATTGAGGGGAAGATAGCGGTCTCCCGGTCTGCCATGAAGTCCATAAAGAGACATTTTGACGGAGAGTTCAGGATCATACCCAATGGTGTTGACACAGTGAGGTTTGGCCCACATGTAGCACCATTCAAAGGTTTAAAGAGACCGGGTGAAAAAATCGTCCTCTTCGTCGGTCGACTGGAACCAAGGAAAGGGGTCGGCACCCTGATAAAGGCATTTTCCATAGTTTCAAGAAAGATTAAAAATGTTAAACTCGTTATCGTCGGTGATGCCCCATTGAGGAAATACTTTGAGGTGAGAGCAAGGGGGCTGAACATAAACTTTCTCGGCAAGGTAAGGGCAACTGACATTCCGGCAATCTACAGAACGGCAGATGTTTTCGTCGCCCCTGCCACGGGCAAAGAGAGTTTCGGAATCGTGCTTATCGAGGCCATGGCTTCCATGGTACCTGTTGTTGCCTCTGATATTGAAGGATACAGAGAAATTCTGGGTAACGACGGCATACTCGTTCCCCCGGGTAATGAAAAAGCACTCGCAGAGGCCCTGATTAACCTACTAAAAAACCCTGAAATTTCAGCCAGACTGGCACTTCAGGGTAGAAAAAAGGTGGTGGAACACTTTTCATGGGAAATCGTCACCAATCTCGTCGAAGATTATTACTTCGAGGTCCTCAAAAATGCCCAGAAAGTTTTACATTGACGGGTACAATGTAATATTTTCAACATTCCTGCGGGAATTCGAGCTTGAGAAGGCCCGTGAATACCTCATTCAATTTTCAAAGGTGTACACCCCCGACACTGTAATAGTTGTCTTTGACGGTAGAGAGGGAATTCCATCCGGTATATCTCCCACGAATTATGTGAGGTACACGAGGGGTGAGAGCGCAGACGACTACATCAAAAGGATGGTTGAAAGAGAAAAGGACAGATCACGGGTCTTCGTTGTTACAAAAGATAAAAGTATCATTGGCTATGTGAGGTACCTGGGAGCTCATGTCATGTCACCAGAAGAATTCATGGGAGGCCCAAAACATAGAAGCAGATCGTCACCTTTTAAAGAGGGCCTTCCTGAGTCTGAAAAGAGGAAAATAAACGAAGAGCTTTTAAAAATCTGGACAGAGGGAGGTAAAAAAGATGATTAAACTCTTGCCACTTCAAGGAGCAATACAGGAAGTAAAAACCGATCTCATAGTTGTAAACCTTTTTGAAGGTGTTGATAAACCCGGTGGGGCAACCAGGGCAGTTGATGATGCCCTCGGTGGGATGATCTCAAATGTTATTAAAACCGGGGATTTCAGGGGAGAAAAGGGCAAAACACTCCTTCTTTACACCTTTGGGAGAATACCTGCAGATAGGGTACTGGTCGTTGGCCTCGGTAAAAAAGACGAGTTCAACCTTGAAGTGGTAAGAGAGGTATCAGCCATCGCTGCACAAAGGGCAAGAGACCTCGGAGTTAAAAAATTTGCAACTATCGTTCACGGTGGTGGATCAGGTGGCCTTTCCTACTTCGATGCCGCATTTTCCACCTCTGAAGGTATCTTTCTGGGTCTTTACAGATACAGGGCAGAGACAAAGGAAGTCGAAGAAGCCACTATCGTGGAATTCAATCAAGGGAATATAGAAACACTCAAACAGGCCATAAGCGACGCAACCGGAATTGCAAAGGGAGTATATCTCACCAGGGATCTTGTCAACATGCCAGCAAATGTTTCAACTCCGGAATGCCTTGCAGATATGGCAAAGAACCTGGAAAGAGAGTACAAAAATGTCCGCGCCAGAATTTACGACAGGAAAGATATGGAAAGATTCGGTATGGGAGCGTTCCTCGCAGTCGCCCGGGGTTCAGCCATACCCCCCAGATTTATTGTGTTAGAGTACAGAGGAGACGAGAGTGAAAAGCCCATCGTAATTGCCGGAAAAGGGATAACATTCGATTCGGGAGGAATATCCATTAAACCGTCAAAGGATATGTGGAAGATGAAGTTTGACATGGCGGGAGCCGCAGCTGTTCTCGGCATAATTAAAGCTGCCGCAGAGATTCAGCCACCCGTTAGAATCGTCGGACTTATAGGCGCAACATACAACATGCCCGACGGAAATGCTTACAGGCCCGGTGATGTTGTTAAAGCTATGAACGGTAAAACCATAGAGATCATAAGTACTGACGCTGAAGGAAGACTCGTTCTTGCAGATCTGCTTTCCTATGCAACAGAAAAACTCAATCCCGAACTGATAGTGGACTTTGCGACTCTCACAGGCGCATGTATCGTCGCTCTTGGCACAGAGATTGCAGGACTGTTCACTGAATTTGAAGACCTGGAAAAGAAACTTCTTGAGGCCTCAAAATACACAAACGAGAATCTCTGGAAACTACCTCTTTATCCAAGGTACAAAAAACTTATAAAAAGCGATTTTGCAGATATAAAAAATAGCGGAGGTGCCTGGGCAGGCGCAATTACGGCAGCTCTGTTCCTGAAAGAGTTTGTGGGAGAGAATAAGTGGGCCCACATCGACATTGCCGGCCCCACATGGAGGGATGAAGATGCCCCCTATCTACCAAAAGGGGCCACAGGCTTTGGTGTAAGACTGACGATTGAGTTCCTCAAAACCTATAAGGGTTAAAGTAGCTCCGTGGCCTTAAAAAGATGAAAATTTTACTTTCCAGACCGGATAGACTCGGAGACCTCGTGCTGGCTGTTCCCCTTGCCACCTCACTTAAAAAACAAATAAAAAAAGCAAAAGTGGCTTTTCTCGTTCGAGAGTACCAGGCTCCCCTGCTGATGCACCACCCGGATGTGGACGATATTCTGATTCTGGAAGAGAACCCCTGGCACAAATTCCGGGATTACGATGTTTTTATCGATGTCTTTCCTCAGTTTAAAATCGCCCTCCATGCCTTCAAAGCCCGCATCCCGGTACGAATAGGAACTCTTTACCGTTACTGGAGCTTTCTTTACAACAGAAGGGTGAAAGTTCACAGGAAACCCTCGCTGTTGCACGAATACATTTACAATTTCAAATTACTTGAGCCACTCGGTGAATTTGAAGTGGTAAAACCCCGGCTCTTTGTTACAGATGAAGAGTTAGAAAAGGCAAGAAAGCTCCTGAACGGCTTTAAAAAACCTGTAATTGCACTGCACCCCCTTGAGGGTGGAACAGGGCCTGATGTCGAACCTCATGTTTATGTGGAAATCTCAAAATTTCTGACGCAAAAAGGGGCAACCGTCATCCATGTGGGAAATAGAAAGATGCCAGAGCTACCGGTAACAAAGGACCTTGGAGGGCAAACTGACCTCAGAATGCTAATGGCATTGCTGAGCGAAATTGATCTCCTCGTTAGTCCTTCAACAGGGCCAATGCACATAGCAAATGCACTTCAAACTCCAACATTTTCATTTTTCAAGGGAACTGGTGCCGTAAGACCCTCAAGGTGGGGCCCCCTCTACCCACTTTCACATGTCTTTATTGGAGAGTACGATCCCGCAAAAAAAGTACTTAAGGTAAGAATGGAGGATGTCCTCAGTGAACTTCTCGGTATGCTGGAAAAGTTGAATTTCAGGCTGTGATGCGAGTATTTGATCCCGGATTATTCAGATATTTCCAGAACCCCGGGGAATTCCTCTGAAAATTTTGTCTTTATAGGTGATGTTATTTTACTTCCCGGCACAAAACACACAGGAGGATCTTGCATGTACCATCCCTTTGTACTATCGTACCTGTAACCCGTTAACGGCTCAACCTCACCCATGACGGATTTAACCTTATTTGCAATCAGGTGAGAAGTCAATCTCCCTCCAGCCGGGAAATTCAGGGTAACATCGTTGGTTACTTTCACATTTCCGATGGTTCTCGCGTTTTCCTGTTTTAAGAGACGAGCTTCACCTACTCTACCCCAACCATAGCTCCTTTCACCGCCGAGCTGGAGAGAGTTGAAAATATCTTTTAAAACGACTGTCTTACCTTCTATCTGGACCTTTAGAGTCTCCTTGCTTGCAATAAAGCCGTTTTTGTCATTAACCCACAGATCCCCGATGAGATAGACCTGCCTTCCGTCACGGGTTTTGGGTGCAATAAATTCCGCCTCGTGGAGCTGGCCCTCGTCGGTGGCACCACGGGTATAGTCAACCGGCTGCCCCATGTAACCGGATTTAAGAAGGTAGTCAAAATCTTCATGCTCCCATGGAAAGTAAGGATTTTCTCCGTCAAGAGATGGCCATAGGTAGCCAAAGCGAAAGTTCTCATTGAGGAAATTGCCAATTTTTTCGTACATATCTTTGCGGCCGTCAAAATAATCCCTCACGATCCTTGCAGTTAGTGCGCCCCAGAGGGTTCTGCCGGGCACATAATCACGGGTCTCCATGAGGTTACGATATTTGCGTTTGCCTATGTGAAGGGGAGATAGAAGTTTTAAGACCACACGATAATGGACAAAACCCATCAGGAGCCCTCCTTTGCAGCCTTTGCGTGAAAACGGGCATAGACGAGGATTTTCTCGTAGAGATCCCGGACGAGGAGGAGGGTGTCGAGATTCTCTGTTATGTTTTTTGAATACCATTCCGTAACCTTTTTGTGATCGCTGTCGTTATCTTTAAATGAGCTCAGTTCTTGGTTATCTTTGAAATTCGGAATTCTCAGTAAGGCTTTATAAAGTGCCTTTCTGATAAAAGGAGCAGTTTTATCTTCCTTGCTGGTCCTTGAGAAGAGAAAAAGCATAAGCGCATAAACTCCCTGAGATTGGAGAACTCCTAACGCTTTGGTTATGAGACGCTCAAGGGTTTCAATGTCGGGTTTTTCATCTTTGTTTCCCAGCATTTCTCTTGCTTTATCCTGTGCAATTTTATCAAGATTAACCTTATCCATTTTTACCTCCCTCTGTGCCCTCCGTGTCTCTGTGAGAAAATCTCACACGAAGACTCGGAGAACACAAAGTTTATTATACCTCCGTGCCCTCTGTGCCTCTGTGAGAATATCTCACACAAAGACACGGAGAACACAAAGTTTATTATACCTCTGCGCCCTCTTGAGTTTTTCATTCTATCTTACCATTTATAATCCTGAAAATACCATCTTTCATTGTTGCTGCACCGAAGTTGAGGAGGTAACCCAACTTAAGTCCTGTCAACCTTAAATATGTCAAAAGCTGTTTTTTATGAGCTGGATGGACTGTCTCCACTGATTTAAGTTCAATGATAACCTTCCTTTCAACGATTAAATCCGCCCGAAAACCCTCCTCAAACTTCTTTCCGTCAAATTCGATACTAATGGGAACCTGTCTCTCAACAAAGAGCCCTCTCTCTTTCAATCTATGTGCCATCAAAACTTCATAAACACTTTCAAGAAGTCCGGGACCAAGTTCCTGATGCAACTTAACTGCTGTATCCACAATAATTGTCCCAATCTCATTTTCATTCATCCCTCTCCTCCGCGCTCTCCGTGTCTCCGTGTGATTCATTTTCGCTACACTTCCCATCATGGGTACCATCCTGATTCAGCTTCAAGCAGGCTATCTCTTTCACTCTCCCGAATCCCCTTGTGCCCATACCACCGAGACCTAAATGATGGAGCCACTCAATACCCAGATTCACTATGTCAATTGGATTTGACCAGCTTAGTTTTTCCATTGCCTGTTTAAAACTAATTAATGAATCTTTTACTTTCCTCAAGTATTTTTTCTTTTCTTTCTCATATCTCGAGAGAGATTTTTCATCTTCATTTTCTGGCTTTTGTGGACGCATTTGAATATAACCCAAATCTCTTAACAATTTCTCCTCATCAGAATCCTCTTCTGGCATCACTTCCGGAAATGTGTAGTTTTTTAGCTTTTCATAAGTTGGTGTCCAGCTATTTTTGTCAGGAAACTCTTTTCTGAAATCATCCACAATCACATCAAACCAGAGAAATGTTGCTCTCGGGATGGCCTCGTAAGAGTAAAGAGCGCCTTCTTCCGCCGCTCCGGTTTCAGGGTCGATTGCCACAGATGTTCGCACCTCAAGGTTGCTGTTGACAATTTGAGAGAAGAGTTTGTCCGAGACCAAGACGATGCGTTTTTTGATTTGGTTCCATGAAGGATTTTTTGATAAACACGAATTTTTGGGAGGAGAAATTTCAATTTTTTTAGGAGCATTTATCATCAACCAGCCAAGATTGAGAGGTTTTTTTAGATCAATTGTTGATAGAAAAACTTCTTTTTCTTTATTTTCTTTACCTTTCTGTTCGGAAGAGTCCTGGCTTTTTTTCTCTTCATCATTATCTTTGTTAGTATTTTTAATTTCAAACCCCACTTCTTCCAAAATTTCCTTAGTACTCACCCACACAGGCCCCACCATTGAATAGACCGGGAAAAGAAGGATTCGAGCATCGGTAATGGAAATCACGCCTGAATATGATTCCTGTCCTGAGATAGATCCAAAGGTGTAGCATAT
>JALSOY010000173.1 GCA_026986235.1 Caldifarciminota bacterium | reverse complement strand
TTATAGAATTACAATTTATTCAAAAACATGGGTAATGTCAGCCCTAAATCCCCCTTCTCCAAGGGGGATTTTTGAGAATTCCTCTCCCTCAGCAAGGTGACTCAAGGGGGATGATAACCGAAAAATCATCTCTATCTGCAAATTAAGTTAAAAAAGAGAGAGACTTTTTGAACACCCTCCCACCCCGGTTTGACACACAAGAAGTGAGTTTCTTATACTTAACAGGATGACACAGGTTTTTACCTTTTTGATTCTTATAGGATTGCTGGGAGCGGTTTATTACCTGACCACTGTTAAAATTAAACCAATTCTCAAATTTTTTTTCTTCGTGGTGGTTGGAATTCTGAGTCTCACCTTCATTCTCAGTCTCATCACTTTTAATCCTGATAGAGCTCTTTCCAATGCAGGGGGCATAGTTGGATATGAGGTCGCCAGGTTCATGCTCACTCATCTTGGATATACTTTATCCTATGCCACGGCACTTCTTTTCTTTTCTTTATCTATCCTTGGCCTGTTAAAAAAACTCTTATCCCGGGTTTTCGGGCTCGTTCTGGGCGTTTACATGTTTTCGGTTTTCCTCACTCTTTCACTTTCCATCTTTTTTGGATTCTTTCAGAGTGGGGATACTGTAATGGCGATCTCCTCCTGGCTCGTGAAATACATTGGCAAAACCCCTTCTTTTCTCTTTCTTCTTCTCCTTTCACTCGCTTCGCTTTACCCGGTGTATCCTAAATTCAGGCTACCTTCCTTAAGGTTCCGTTTCCCTTCCATAAAACTTCCAGAAATCAGGAGAAAGCCCCGGGAATTTGAAGAGAAAGCAGATAAGGAAGAAGATCTTTTACCAGACTTAAAACCTACTGGAGTGCAGGAAACTGAAAAGAAGAAGTCGATATTTGAAGACCTCAAGTCTCTCACAGAAGAGGAAACAGTCTCTGAAGAGGAGGTTGAGACCCCTCCGCCTCGTCTGATAGAATCTCCTCCTATACCTCAAACGGATGCACTCATACCCCTTTTGAAAGACAGGCCAGTTGCCACGACTGAGGCTGACAGGGAAGAATGCGAAAGGAATGCCCGGCTCATTGAGGAAAAGTTGCAGGAATTTGGCGTTAAAGGGAAAGTCGTAAACTATTATCCGGGACCCGTGGTTACAAGGTACGAGTACGAACCTGCTCCAGGCATCAAGCTTTCCAAAATTGTTGGTCTTTCAGATGATCTTGCCTTAAGGATGAAATCCAACAAAATCAGAATCATTGCCCCACTTCCCGACAAAGGTCTTATCGGTATAGAGGTTCCCAACAAAAAGAGGAGGATCGTGTACTTCAAGGAGCTTGTGGACCAACCTGAGTTTAAAAACTTAAAGTCAAAATTAGGTTTTGCCCTTGGCGTTGATACCGCCGGTTTTCCTCGATACGCTGATCTCGCCAAAATGCCCCATCTTCTTATTGCCGGTGCCACTGGTTCGGGTAAGTCAGTATGCATTAACACACTTATAACGAGTATATTATTCCGTGCTACCTACAAAGATGTGAGATTTCTCATGATAGATCCCAAGAGGATCGAGCTTTCTTTTTATGAGGGAATACCCCACCTCGTTATGCCGGTAATAAAAGAAAGGAAAGAAGCTGCCAGAAATCTCAAAAAGATGGTTGCATTAATGGATCTCAGGTATAAGCACTTTGCCCGTGACGGTGTAAGGGATATTGAAAGTCATAATAATACCGTGAACGAAAGACCCGGGGACGAGCCCCTGCCCTACATAGTGGTGATTATCGACGAGTTTGCCGATCTTATCCTCACTATTGGCAAAGAAATCGAAGAGCCTCTTGCAAAGCTTGCTCAAATGGCACGCGCAGTTGGCATTCACCTCGTAGTAGCCACTCAGAGACCCTCAGTTGATGTGATCACAGGGATGATAAAGGCCAACTTTCCCGTCAGAATAGCCTTTAAGGTACCTTCAAGGATTGATTCAAAGACCATACTTGACGAGATCGGGGCAGAAAAACTCCTCGGCATGGGAGACATGCTTTTCATTCCACCAGGTACATCGGAACCTGTCAGACTACATGGACCTTTCATCTCGGAAGAGGAAACAAAGCTAATCTCAAGTAAAATTGCAAAGGAGTATCTATCCCTTAGACTGGAAGAACTCTTCCCGGAAAGTCATCCCGGTGATCTCGTTGAACTCATAGTAGAAAAGGGATTCCTGCCATCATTAACGAGAAGTGACGAGCCAGGCCTGAAGGAAAGATTTGAAATCCTGGTGGGTAGAGCGGCAAGGATACTGAAACTGGATGAAGAATTGGTGAAGCAAAAACTCAGCTACCTGAAAAGCACCTACTATCCGGAAATAAAGGAACTTGAAGACTTTGATCTCCTTGAGGATGAAGAGGCGACAGAAATAGCAGGACTGGACGAGGGTTACGATCCGTTACTGATGGACGCTGCAAGACTCGTTGTGCAGAGAAAGAACGCATCTGCTACCTTTCTTCAAAGAAGACTCAAGATTGGATTTGCAAGGGCAGCAAGGATAATTGACCAGCTTGAAGAAATCGGCATTGTCGGTCCTCCCGAAGGCTCAAAACCGCGGGAAGTTCTTGTGGGACCAGAAGAACTTGAACATAGACTTAGAAAACTTATGGAGTAAAACATGAAGGCTGTTGTCCAGAGAGTCAGCGAAGCAAGTGTCCAGGTGGAGGGTAGAAAGGTCGCCTCCATTGGCAAAGGGATCGTTATCCTTCTTGGAATTGAGAAGGATGATACTCCAAAAGAACTTGTCAAAATGGTGGATAAGTGCCTCAATCTCCGTATATTTGAGGATGAAGAAGGGAAAATGAACCTGTCCGTACTGGACCTCAACCTTGAAGTACTTGTTGTCCCCAATTTTACAGTTGCATCAGACACCAGAAAGGGAAGAAGACCGTCTTTTGATAAAGCCATGGAGCCCTCCAGAGCCATGCACATGTTTACCCAATTCGTGAAAACTATCTGGGAAATGGGGATTAATGTGTCTTCAGGACAGTTCGGCGCCCACATGAAAGTTGCACTCATAAACGATGGGCCGGTAACATTTATTCTTGAAACATAGGAGGTGTTCCATGGAGGTAAAAGACATCGTAGTATTCGTAGAATTCGAGGAGTATGAGCTTAAAATTATCGCTTTTTCTGCCGCTCTGGCAAAGGTCTTCGGAGCTGAAGTCACCCTCATGCATGTCCTTCATACAGGCTATGACTACCTTGAAGTGGGAGGTTATGGAAAATCAATTGAAATAGCGTACGAAAGGGCTCTGAACAGGGCAAGACATTTGATGGATGAGTATATCAGGGAAGTTTCCGAAACCTACGATGTGAAATTCCGCAAAAAACTTGCCATGGGTCATCCCCTTGACGAATTCATCAACTACACAAACATGAAAAAGGGTATTGCAATCCTGCCGAATCATCACAAAAACGCCCGTCTGAAATTCACATCTCCCAGAATAACCCACAAAGCCCTGAGAAAACTGAATACGAACATGGTTTTCGTGAACGGAGAGTTTCTCCCAAGAATTGACAGGATCTCAATTTCGAAAATCCTCGTTCCCGTTGACTTTTCCGAATATTCAAAATCAGCCCTGAGATTTGCATCTGCAATTGCGAAGAAAAACGGGGCCCACATCCACACCTTATCCGTTATACATCCACCCAGAGTCTCCCCGGAATTACTCGAAGACATTGAACTCAACTATCAGGAATTCGTATCAGTCCTCGAACGGGAGGTAAAAAATAAACTTGAAAACCTTGTAAATGAGTGTATAGATGAATGCAATATCAAGAACATAACGAGTGAGGTACTCGAAGGCCAGCCTCCTGATATTATCCTTGAACTATCGAGGGAAAAGTTTGACCTCATTTCTATGGGAATCAAAGGAAGGTCTCTTTCTGAAAAACTCCTTGTTGGAAGCGTGACAGAGCATGTAGTGGAATTGTCAAACATACCCGTTGCAGTTATTCGTTCTTTTTAATAATCGAAAAACCTGATTTATTCAGAAAATATAATCCGTAAAAAGTGAGGGTAATCTCTGAAAGAGTCACAACCAACCTTGTAAAGAGGGCGATAAAAGGAGCAAGGTGGGATGGCAGACTTTTAGCAAGTAGAACCGCCATAATACCCTCCCTGACCCCAATTCCTCCCGGAACAAATATGGCAAAAAGACCTATAAGGTAAGAAGAGACAAATATCTTTGCAGAGTAAAAAATCTGGAATCCCCAGTTAGGATAAATCGAAAATAAAAGGAAATTAAGAGATAATCCAAAAAAGAGCCACCCCGTTAGATAGATAGAAGTTACCTCGAGAGTATCCTTTAAGGAGAGATCAATTTTTGCTACCTGTTTACCCGTAAGCCGGCTGAGAAATCCCGTAAGCCGATTGAGAAAATCAGGATAGATAAATATCAGGGATGCCGCAAGTATAACGGCCATCAGAGGAGATGGAATGTACGGCCGCAGAACTGAAAATCCAACGATCAAACCGGATATTATTGAAAAGATCTGCCCCATAAGAGATGCACTTAATGACTTTGAGTAACTGACTCCGAACTTCTTCGAAATGTACACGATACTGACAAACTGCCATCCTTTACCCGGAATATATTTACCGAGGGTTGATACCGACCAGATGGCAATAGAAGCTTTAAGGTCTATGTGTGTCTTCAATTTTTTAAGGAGTAGATGCCAGTTTACTGTCATAATTAAAGTAGCAATCAAGAAACCGAGATAAGAGAGAAAGATCCACAGGTAATTAATATTGACTGCATAGGCCCTGATCTCACTCCAGTTGCGATAAATATCCCTTATGAGAAAAAAGAGGATAACTGAAGGTACTATTGGGACCAGGAGTTTTAAAAATCCTTTTCGCATGGAAAGATAAATATAAAGTCAAGCGAAAAAATTTACGAGGCGGAAATCGCCATCGAGCTTCACCTTATATTTTTCACAATTTACATATTTAAAGTAAAGAATGCATAAAAAATCGTGAGAATTAATAAATATAAGTGTCGTAATCCGTTCCAGGATAGGAAAGTCGGTTGACAAATCGAGTTATAAAACACTATATTTCATCACCAAATAAAAGGAGGTGTGTCGTATGAGGAAGTACATCGCACTGGTATATGTACTCATCGGGCTTCTGGGGTTCGGTAGCTCGGTGAAAGCCCAGGATGTAATAAAGATTGGTGTGGATCTGGAGATGACCGGTGCAGTGGCAGCATTCGGTCAGATGACCTGGACAGGTATCCAGATTGCCCACGAGATGCAGCCCAAGGTGCTTGGTAAGAAGGTCAAACTCGTACTCGGTGATAATAAATCGGACAAGATTGAAGCAGCCAATGTGGCTCAGAGGCTTATTAAGAAGGACAAGGTGGTGGCCATCATCGGGGCTGTTGCTTCTTCACATTCCCTCGCCATTGCACCCATAGCAGAGGAAAACCATATCCCCCAGATTTCTCCTTCTTCCACAAATCCTCTCGTTACACAGAACAGAAAGTGGGTTTTCAGGGCATGCTTTATCGATCCATTCCAGGGTGAAATGCTGGCCAAGTTTGCATACAATCACCTCCACGCCAAAACGGCAGCAGTTCTTACCGACATAGCTCAGGACTACTCTGTAGGTCTTTCCAATTTCTTCATCAAGAAATTTACCAAACTTGGAGGAAAGGTGATCTCCCATGCATTCTATCAGACAGGAGACCAGGATTTCACCGCACAGCTTACAGCTATCAAGAAACTCAATCCTGATGTGATCGTTATTCCAGGTTACTACACGGAAATCGCTCTCATTGCCCGTCAGGCAAGGGAACTTGGAATCAAGGCAACACTCCTTGCCGGTGACGGTGCAGAGGCACCGGAACTTGTAAAGATCGGTGGAAAAGCAGTTGAAGGTCTCTACTACTCCACGCACTTCGACGAGAAGGCTGTTCAGACTGATCTTGGAAAGAAGTATGTGAAGATCTTCAGGAAAAAGTATCACAAGGCACCCGATGCTCTCGGTGCTCTCGGATTTGACGCATACATGCTCCTTCTTGATGCAATCAAGAGGGCGGGGAGCGCTGACCCTGCTAAGATCAGGGATGCCCTCGATAACACCAAGAACTTTGAGGGTGTTACGGGAATCATCACACTTGTCAACGGTAACGCAGTTAAGAGTGGTGTTATCAGGGTTGTGAAAAATGGTGAATTTGTGTATGTAACGACGATTAATCCATAGTGTAAGAGTGGGGGGCGCCGCCCTTCGGGCGGCGCCCCCCAAAAAATTTTTGATCTTTTCCTCTCGGCTTTATTCGGGGAAAAATAAAAATTCTCTTAGAGGTGCTTTAAAATGACCCTGTCAACATTTATTCAGCAGCTCATAAATGGGTTTTCTCTTGGAAGTCTGTACGCACTTATAGCCATTGGATATACAATGGTTTATGGCATCATCAGGCTCATCAACTTCGCCCATGGCGATGTCATGATGATGAGCACCTACTTCGCCTTCTTTGGCTACATCATTTTCCGCATCCCCTGGTACATCAGCTTCCCCATTGCCATGATCCTCACTGCGGTCCTCGGCATACTGATCGACAGAGGTGCTTATAAACCAGTTAGAAACGCCCCGCGAATCTCCGCACTTATCACAGCCATCGGTGTCTCCTTCTTCCTCGAAAATTTCGGTATCGTCGTTTTCGGCGGAAGACCCAAGGGCTTCAGGATTCCCAAACTTTTTGGTCACATTTTCGAAGTAAAAGGTGTCACTGTACCAGCCCTGAGCCTCTGGATCCCGTTCTTCACCGCTATCTTTCTCGTTCTCACCTTCTACATCGTGTACAGAACCCGCAGAGGCATGGCCATGAGGGCTATATCCAGAGACATGGATACAACCCGCATTATGGGAGTTGATGTGGATGGTATTATTTCTTTTACTTTCGCCCTCGGCTCTTTCCTCGCAGCTGCTGGCGGAATAATGTGGGCCATGAAATATCCCCAGATCAACCCTCTTATGGGTATAATTCCCGGATTGAAGGCATTCGTCGCCGCAGTTTTCGGTGGAATCGGAAATGTTGTCGGTGCAGCTATCGGCGGCATCCTCCTCGGAATTATAGAGATCATGTTCGTCGCTTTCTTCCCTCAGCTGGCAGGTTACAGAGACGCTGTTGCTTTTTTCCTCTTGATAGGTGTTTTGATATTTAAACCCACTGGAATTATGGGGGAGGTATTGCCAGAATGATCGACAAAAAAAGGATTAGAAACTGGATTCTAACAGCCATCAGTCTGGTACTTCTCTTCCTTCTTCTGGGATATCTCAATAAACACGCTTCAAGTTATGTCATACAGATTTTAAATGTTACGGCCATTTACATCATTCTAACCACCTCGTACAACCTGATCAACGGTATTACCGGGCAGTTCTCTCTCGAGCCCAACGCCTTTGTCGCCATCGGGGCTTACACTGCTGCCCTGTTAACCATGACGCCTCAGGAAAAGGCCATGACATTTATTATTCAGCCATGTATATCGCCCCTGAACCACATCTCCATCCCGTTTCTGCCGGCAATACTGATAGGTGGAGTCGTAACAGCTATCCTTGCTTTTTTGATGGGAATTCCTGTGTTCCGTGTCAGGGGAGACTATCTTGCAATTGTTACCCTTGGATTCGGTGAAATTGTCAGAGTTTTTGCCACAAACGCTATACCCATAACCAACGGAGCCCTGGGACTTAAGGGATTGAAGCAGTACACGAACATCTGGTGGACATGGGGAACTGCGGTTGTCGTGGTGTTCTTCATTGTAGGGCTTGTGAATTCAAGCTACGGTCGTGCTATGAAGGCCATCAGAGAGGACGAGGCAGCCGCACAGGCAATGGGGATCAATACATTCTGGCACAAAATGCTCGCCTTTGTCGTTGCCGCATTCTTTGAAGGAGTCGGAGGTGGACTGCTCGCTCACCTTCTCACCACCATCGATCCAAGACTCTTCACATTTTTCCTGACATTCAACCTGCTTATCATGATCGTTGCAGGTGGACTGGGAAGTACAACAGGCGCAATAATTGGAGCAATCCTCTTCGCATGGGGCTCGGAACTTCTAAGGTGGATGGAAGAACCTCATGTTATCCTTGGAATTCACACACCTGGAATCCCGGGCATGAGAATGGTTACCTTTTCTATCCTGCTCATTCTACTCATGATTTTTGCAAGAAACGGAATTATGGGCAGAAAGGAATTTTCCTGGGATGGATTCCTTGGTTTCTTTAGCAGGAGAATCCTGAGGAGGGCATAAAATGGGTGCAATACTGAAAACTGAGAAAATTGTTATGAAATTTGAGGGTCTTACGGCCATTAACAACCTCAACCTTGAGGTACAGGAACATCAGATATTTGGACTTATAGGACCCAACGGGGCGGGAAAAACCACAGCCTTCAATGTTATCACAGGTTTTTTAGTTCCAACAGAAGGGAAGGTTTACTTCAGAGGTGAGGATATTACCGGTTTGAAGCCCAATCACATCACAAAAAGAGGAATTGCAAGAACATTCCAGAATATCAAGCTGTTCCCTGAGATGAGCGTCATAGAAAATGTAATGACAGGCTTTCACATACACAGGAAGTTTAGCTTTTTTGAAGCGATGTTCAGGCTACCGAGATTTTTCAAAGATGAAAGCAAGATGTACCATCAGGGAATGGAGCTACTCGAGCTTGTGGGGTTAACTGAATTTGCGCACGAGCAGGCAGGAAACCTTCCCTATGGACATCAGAGAAAACTTGAAATTGCAAGGGCACTTGCCACTGATCCCGTAATGCTTCTTCTGGACGAGCCAGCCGCCGGTATGAATCCACAGGAATCTTCTGAGCTCATGGATCTGATCAGAAAACTCCGGGACGAAAGGAATCTAACGATCTTACTTATTGAACATGATATGAAAGTTGTTATGGGTATTTGCGAAAGGATAAAAGTGCTCGATCACGGTGAGGAAATTGCTGAAGGAACACCTGAAGAAATAAGGAATAATCCACGGGTAATAGAAGCTTACCTGGGGGAGGCGAGGAAAGTTGCTTAAAATAGAGAATCTTCATGTCTTTTATGGAGGGATTCACGCCCTCAAAGGGATTTCCATGGAAGTTCCCGAGGGCAAAATCGTAACCCTGATTGGAGCAAACGGGGCAGGGAAAAGCACAACACTCAGAACCATCGTCGGACTTGTCAAGCCCAGAGAAGGTAAAATTATTTATAGAGGTGAAGACATCACGGGAAAGCCCTCACACTATATAGTTCGGAAAGGAATCGCCCTTGTACCTGAAGGCCGGAAAGTTTTCGTAAACCTGACAGTTTACGAGAATCTGCTGATGGGTGGATACAACAGACCTGAAGATGATGAGTTCAGAAAAGATCTGGAGTATGTATTTTCACTGTTTCCGAGACTTGCAGAAAGGAAGAACCAGCTTGCAGGTACACTTTCAGGTGGAGAACAGCAGATGCTGGCACTTGGCAGAGCCCTTATGTCAAGACCAAAACTTATGATGCTCGACGAACCTTCACTCGGTCTCGCCCCAAAACTTGTTGAGGATGTCTTTAAATCTATCCAGGAAATCCATCAGAATGGAACGACTATCCTCCTTATCGAGCAAAATGCTATGGCCGCTCTCCAGATCGCAGACTACGGGTATGTCCTTGAAACCGGGAGGATTGTACTCGAAGGTACGGGAGAAGAACTCCTCCACAACGAAGATGTGAAAAAGGCTTATCTTGGAGGATAAAGACTCACCAGACGGAGAACGCACCGCAGGGAGATAAATGGGTATTTATTCGTCAAAAAACTCCTTTACCTCATCCTGAACTTGATTTTTAAAACTTTTAAGATTAAATTTGGATTATCATGGTCAGAGCTTCGTTGATCAGAAAACTTGAAAGTATAGATGATCCAAAATTGAGGGATGTACTCATCAGTTTTCTCGAGGAGGCAGAGCGGATAATTGGAGAAACGGTTACAAGAAAGGAATTTCAGGAATTTGTAAAAGCTACAAACGAAAATTTTGAGAAGGTATGGAAGGCTATTAACGAACTTGCTGAGGCCCAGAAGAAAACCGAAGAGAGAGTCAAAGAACTCGCTGAAGCTCAAAAAAGAACTGAGGAGAGAGTTAG
>JALSOY010000172.1 GCA_026986235.1 Caldifarciminota bacterium | reverse complement strand
TATAAAGCAAAAAATCAATACCAACCATTCCATAGATTGAGTCTCCGGCAGGAGAGTATCCGCTGAATTTGAAAATCTTTCTTAGATTTATCCTTCTATCAGTTTGAGCCAGGCGGGAAGGAAAAGAATTATCATAAGAGTAGAAGATAGCAGCATGCCAGCAAAAGACAGGGAAAGCTTAAACCACAGTTCACTTGATGGGAAAAATATGAAAGGAAGAGCCGTTGCCACCGTTGTTATCGTAGTTACAATTATAGGTTTTGCCTTCCTTGACATTGAAAGTGAAATGTAGTCCTCCACTCCCTGTTCTTTCAGCTTGAGCGCGTAGGATGTAAAAAGTATTGCATCGTTTACCGCAATACCGGAGGCAATTATCACTCCCATGATCGAGTACTGATCAAATACGGTTCGGGTAACCCAGTAAAGGAGCGTAAGACCGGGAATGCCGAAGGGAATGGACAAAATAATTACAAAAGTGTAGCGGAGAGAGTTAAAAAGCATACCTGCGATTATAAACACGAGTATAACGGCCATGAAAAGTGCAAAATAGAATTCATGGAGGTCTCCCACTCTGAACTCCTCCAGTGAGATGTAACTGTATCCCGGGGGAAGTTTGACACTACTTTTGACTTTATCAAGGAATTTACTTAGCAGGGAACTTTGTCCACGAAAGGCAAAGCCTATTGAGTTGATGTAAAACCTGTCTTCTCTTATTATAGTGTTTTTACGCGTGATTTTTTTTATTTTCAGGTGGAATTTTCCCTTTAAAACCAGTGTATCTACGGGATCAGGCCACCAGAAAACCGGGAAGCCTCTCCACTCCCCTGCCCTCAGTCTGGAAAGGTAAAAGGTAATCTCAGGATCGGGCTTAGCGTCAATCGAATATGAGATACCTCCCCGGGGATCATAAACGGGTTTAATCCTGGCAAATTCCGGGTATCTTTTCATCACACTGGCGACTTTTCTGGACACCTTTATCAAGCTGTCGTAGCGATACCCTTTAATCTTCAGTGTAAGAAGTTCTTCTCTCGAAGGGCTCAGTATGAACGCTTCAGGTGAAAATCCTCGAATAACGACGAAAAAGCCACCAAGGCCTTTAAAGTAGTCCTCAAGCTCCTCCCTCACAGTAAAGGGAATTTTTGCCCTTACCTGTTCATTTGAAAAAACAAAAAAGATATTCGTTCTCCTCGGGTATTCGTAAGTATAGGTTTTTCCACCAAATCTTCTTCTCAAACTCTCAACGAAGTTTCTAAATTCATTATTCCAGAAAGCTGTCTCCTCTGCTCTGATTTCCTCTGGAAACCTGATAAATATGGATATTCTATCCTCTTTAAACGGCTTGAAGTCAATTCCGCGGCTAACATTTCTAAAGAAAATCCATGTAAAGGTAAGGACAAGAATAAGTGATATTACGACACCTCCTCTCAACACCGGAATTCTAAGAGGTGAGACTTTTAGAAAGTGCTCTTTGTGGATGTTTATCAGCTGACTTCCCACGAGATAGGTGGCAAAAAGGGAGGCCAGAAGTGAGATCCCGATTGCCCTGGCGAAAGGGATAAATAGGTATCTGTTCTTCTCGGACATGTAAATTATGGGTATAAAAATAACGAGTGTCGTCAGCAGGGAGGCGACGAGAGGAAAGAAAATCTCGCTACCGGCTTTTACAATACCGTATTCTCCGTAATAACCCACTCTGTCTCCATAAATCAACATGGCGTCCACGAGCATGCCAAGACCCATAAAGATACCTGAAAGAGTGAGGAAATTCACAGACATGTCAAAAAATCCAAATACAACATAAGAAACAATTGCTGAAAAGATGCCCGGTATTAAAATTATCACACTTTTGACAGGGTTTCCCTCAAAAAGAAAGAGAGAAAGAAAGAGCAAAATCACGCCTGTTCCAAGGGTGAATAAAAGTTTAATTAATTCTTTTTCCATCTCCTGACCTGAATCGAAAACGATGTTTTTCGGATCAATTAGTTTCCGGATTTTTCGAGATAAACTCAAAGCCGAGACCCCTTTTTTCTTATAAATTGAAACGATTTGAGCTCGTTTACCGTTATAATAAAACCTGTACCTCTCAATCTCTGTATCAACCACTGTTACAAGATCGCCGAGTGTTAAATTCCGGGAAACGGGAATTTTTTTTAAGCTGTCCACCACCTGGACATCTACACCCGTACCCCCAACTGCTCCATGTATTTTTCTGAGGTAATCCAGTACGGTAAAGTACACATTTGAGGGAAGAAGTCCACAAGCAGTCATCTTATTGAAATCTGGTTCCAGCTTTATTATCCTTTTTTTGACACCATGAATCACGACGGACCTTACTCCTGTTATCCTCAAAAGCTCTGATCTCAGACTCTCTACATTTGATTCTTCCGCATTCAATACCATAAATTCTCTTTTTTCACCTTCAATCTCAAAATCACTGAAAAAGGGACCAAAAACATAATCGGGTAAAACGAGTGATTTGAGATTTTCTCTAATCTTTATGCGGGCAACCGCAGGGTCTAATTTTTCTGATAGCCTCACCTGAATAATTACTCTCCCTTCACCTGTAACAGACTTCACAGAAACGACACCACCTGTTGAGTAGATAATACCCTCCACAGGCTCTGTTACCTCTCGAACGATTGTCTCCGGGGAACCACTAACATAATAGTACTTTACAAAAAATCCGGGGTAGGTGAACTCTGGATAAAGCTCAATCGGTATTTTATCAAGAAAGTAAAGGAACAGAATAATAATGGCAATTGCAATTGATAGAACAGTGACCTTTCTTTTTAAGAGAAAATCAAGGATTCTCATTTCTGAGGAGTATGGAATATATTGATGGTAGGATAAAAATTGCCGAGAATGCTGAAAACACGAGACCTGCGATAAGGAGGTGAGCCATGGAGCTTTCCATCTTCCCCGCAGGACCAACTCCAAGTGCAAGGGGGAGCATGGCAAGAATCGTCGTCAGTGTCGTCATCATTATCGGCCTTACTCTTCTTTTCACTGCCAGCAGTAAGGCTTCCTCACTATTATGTCCCTCCGAGATCAATCTCAATGTGTAATCAAGAAGAATTATAGCGTTGTTACCGGCAATACCAGCGAGAACGATGAGACCGACGATTCCCATAACATTCAGTCTTTCGCCTGTTAAAATTAGGACCGGGACGGCAGGTACCAGTGATAGAGGCAGAGAAAACATCACGAGGAGGGGCAAAAGCATGGAATTGTACTGTCCCGCCAGTACGAGATACACGAGGATGATGGAGACAAGCAGGGCCATTACCAGATCCCCTGTGT
>JALSOY010000171.1 GCA_026986235.1 Caldifarciminota bacterium | reverse complement strand
TTAATGTGATGTACTTTACCCTCCTTCCGTTCTGCCTGATAACAAAAGAGGGTATGAGTTTTCTCTCCACATCGACGAACTCACCCAGTTTGAAAACAGTGGAATCCTTCTTCACAGGGTAATTTAAAAGATCATCTATATTCCTGCAGGAGCCACGGAGGTAAACAACTTTATCGTTAATTTCAAATAATTTTACCCCCTCAATGGCGGCTTTAAGAAGAGTTTTGAACCGGGCAGGGGAAATTCCCAAATACGACATTTTTTCTGGATCAAGCTTTAACTCAACGATCTCATGGTATCGCCTTTCTGGCAGCCGGAGGGTGTGAAACTTTAAATCCTCCTCCGGATTATCAAACTCCTCCATGTACATGTAAAAATCCGGAAATAGTTCCCTTATTTTTGAAACCAGGCCATCGTAATCCCTGACATTTTCAAAGTACACATCGAAATAGTCTTTGCCCGAACGGGAATGAACGAGCAAAAAAGGGATTTTAAGGAGTGAGAGTTTTTCAAGGATTTCTTTATCACTCACATTTCTGAAAGGTACTACATGGAACTTCAGATTCCCCGTACTTTCGGTGGGAAATGGCTCGAATTTTACATAACGGATAAAGTAAATAGATGTGAAAAAGAGGAGAATTGCGACTCCAGATGTCAGAAATTTCTTCTTCATAAGCACTCCTGCCCAATCTGCCACTTTTGAGGAGATACCCTCATTCTCACGGGCTGGCGCCGGTAATTTCAGATAAGAGGAAAACGCAGGTACCAGGGTCAGGGCAACCAGGAGAGAAAAGAGAAGACTTCCTATCAGGACGATAGAGAAAGGTCGCAAAATACGCCCCGGGAAACCACCGACAAAAATTGCTGGTATAAAAACCACACAGTTTGTCAGAATCGCTGCAACAACAGGAGACTTTACCTCTTCTGCTCCCCTCAACGAGGCCTTCTCTCTATCCGTGGAGAGGTATCTTGAAATACTCTCAATTACAACAATACTTGCGTCCACGAGCATACCCGCTGCAACGATGAGACCACCAAGGGTAACTATGTTCATATCAATCCCGAACAACCTGTAAATAAAGAAACTGCTAACTACAGAAACAGGTATGGATACACCAACGAAAGTGGCGTAAACTGGATTTTTCAGAAAAATAAAAAGAATACCCCAGGAGAGTATTATCCCCGTGATCAGGGCAACAAGAAGACTGTTAATGGACCTTTTTATAAAAGCACTCTTGTCAAAAAGTATTCTGTACCTGACATCATAGCCCTCAAGAATTTTCCTGATACTTTTCGAAGCTTTGAGAAACGACCCTTTTCCAGCAGGATAAACAAAAAGAGCACATGCCCTCTCCCGCCCCTCGTAGCACGACATTTCCACTCCCCTGGCTTCAATCTTTGAAATTCTATTCAGCTCTATGTTTTTTATCTCAAACCTGTTCAAACCGGTGATATCTTTAAAAGAACTTTCCAGATTAACGGGCAAAACTTTTCTTCCCGCCTTTATGTAACCCGCCACTCCTCCACCTGGAAATTTAAGAAGACCAATTAACTTTTCAGGCGTTATTGGTAGATTAATCAGGGTGAGGGGTTTTATAGTAATGTCGTACTCTCGGGGTTTAAAGTAGTACACCTCTGTTCTTCCAACACCTTCCAGGGTATTTATCCTTGTGGCTATTTCGTCTTTTACGAATCCACTTATGGAATCAGGGAACACAATACCCATAAAAGGTTTTGAGATGGGACCAAGTTCTTTTATCCGGATCTTTTGGATCTTACTTTTCAATTCCCGTTCAAGATCCAGTGACCTTTCTTTAACTTTTATGTACTTGATGTCCATGTTTTCACCCCAGTCGAAGTAAAGGGTGATGACCGCTCCCTGAGATGATATTTCAGATGTCATGCTGACTATACCGGTAATTCCAGAGAAGAATTTTTCTGCCAGTCTGACGACATCCCTCTCGATCCTGGTGGGGTCAACATCCCTGGTCTCCAGCACCACGGAAAGAGCCGGATAATCTATTTTCGGGAAAAGATTCACCTCCATGTCTTTCAAACTTACGAGTCCGAGTATGACCAGACCGGTAAAGAACATAAAAGTACTGACGGGTCTCCTGATAGCTAATCTATGCATTTTACAATTTTTACTTTGGTATTGTGGCCGAGAAAAAGATTGCCACCTACCACCACGGTATCACCTGGCGAAAGGTCTCCACCGTTTATTTCGACATAATCATCCCCTCTTGTTCCTGGCTTCACATACACCCATTTTGCACGCCCATTTACGACCTTAAAAACATGGAACCTTCCGGTTCTGTCTGAAATTAACGCATCAACAGGTATAGCAAGAGCCTTTTTCAGAGGTTTAAAAACCATTACCCGGACAATTTCTCCTGGCGTGAGACTGTTGAAGTATGGAATGAGTAAAATCACCCCTGGAGAGTCACCGCCAAATTTTCTGTTTAAAACCCGGGATCTCACCTCCTTTCCGTTTTGAAACTCGACCTTCACAGGGAGACCTGAGGATATTAGACCCGCTTCAAGCGCAGGGAAATTAACCTGGACAGCAAAAGTGTCTTTGAATACTATTTCAAAGAGCCTATCTCCCTCATGTACAATTTCACCTTTTCGCACATCTATGCCGGCTATAAACCCATTAAATGGGGCTCTGAAGGTCATGAGCTCCAATTTTCTCTTGAGTTTGTACAACCTTGCTTTCTTTTTATAATAATCCGGCTGATAAATACCCGATTTGGAAACCGCTTCAAGGAGTTTGATCTCCTTCAGTAATCCCTTATATTCGTACACGGTTGAACTGTCCTCAATCCTGATCACAAGCGTTCCCTTCTTAACAGAATCTCCTTCATTAAATGGGAAGTACATGACTCTACCTGTAACAGGTGCCCTGTATGTAATGACCCTGTAAGGTTTTACCACCCCGTATCCCACAAACCTACGATTTATCGACCTGAACCTGACAGTTGATACCGTACAGGGAAAAGAAACCTCTCCCTGGTTTTCAGAACCGAGAAAAGATGCTATCAGGACAAAAAATACAAAATACCTCAATTCTCTTCCACCTCTATTACGGTAAGGTTGTAGCTGTAAATCTCTTTAAGAGATCTCTCGTAACCCTTCAAAATGCGTGAGTAAAATTTTTCAAAAGTAATTGGAGAGAGTTTCCCAAGAAGGGTCAGTGCAGATTCAAGGATCTTCCCGTACCTTTTCTTCATCTCGAAAGCCTTTTCCATGTACTCTGGGTTTCCTGAAATCAGAGATCTGTAGTTTTTCCGGTATTCGTAATCCATTTTTTTGTTGAAAAGCATGTACCTATACTTACTTTCGACAAAATCAGGATATTTAAGAGAGAGGGGAAAGGGTAAAACGAAGTGGAACCCGACGACGAGATTTCTTAAAGAGATTTTTCTGAACGCCTCCGGGCTATTTCTTCCCATGCCGCTGATTGCTGCGCCAAGTGTAATGTCAATATTGGGTCGACTGAAGTTCTCCAGATCCTCGATTTTACTGAGTTCTATCTTCATGGAATCTATTTTCCAGTCCACAGAAGAAACCGGGCCATTGAATTCCAGAGGCACAAGACTGTCTTCAATAACCAGTGTATCGAGGCCCAGCATACTCTTCAACATGTAACCTGTTTTCTCAAACTCTTTCTCCACCTCAAAAAGGCGACTCTCCACATCGAGAAGAAGAGACGATAGGATGAGTATGTCTTCTGACGAGCTACCCGTGGATATTATCGAGTCAATCACAGAGGAATAAGGGAAAATATTTTTATAAAGAACGCGATAGACATCCCGTATCTCTTTAAGATAGAGTAATTTCTGGTACATTTTTTGTACAGATTTAACATACTCCTCTTTTCGCCTCACTGCTTCATGAAGCTGTATTTTCCTCTGGAGATCCAGCTTTTTCATCCTTATTGTAAATGGATCGTTAAAAATGGACTTCTCCAGGTTAAATATCAGGTTAAAAGACCTTTTCCTTTCCGGTAAATAGATGTTAAATTCGCTGGATTCACCTGAATAGTTAAGGGATATTTTTAAATTGGCCTCTGGAAAAATATTTTCCACTGTCACTCCTGCGTCGGAAAAAAACCTTTTATTTATGATTTCCAGTGGGTATCTATACGCGGGATAATAAACAAGATCTCTTTTGAATCTGTAAGAAGGCAAATTCATGTAAAAAACTATCTTCGGCCCTGAATAATACCTCAAATTTACGAGGGCCTCCTCCACCCTGAATCTTTCTACAGCTATGGATTCAGCAATATGTGTTACGGAACTGAATGTCAAAGATATTATGATGAGAATAATCATCATATATCTCCTACCAGCTGTAATTCACACAGGGTTCGATAGAATGTGGACTTTTTTATCAGTTCTTCATGTGACCCTTCGTCAACTATTTTACCATTCTCAAGCACAAAAATCCGGTCAAGGTTTGCAAGAGTTGATATTCTGTGGGCAATAAATATAACAGTTTTGTTACCTGCAACCTCTCTCGTAAGATCCATTATTTCCCTTTCCCTGATGGAGTCAAGCTGACTGAGTGCTTCATCAAATATAAAGATCTCTCCACCTTTCAAATAGGCTCTCGCAATGGATAGCCTCTGCCTTTCCCCACCGGAAAGGATAAGTCTTGCATGTCTTACATCCACATCAAGTCCACCAATGGACCTGACATAGTCAGCGAGACCGGCAATTTCGAGACTTTCCCAGAGCTTATTCTCAGGATGATCGCCTATGACGGTAAGATTCTCTCTTATCGTTCCCTCGAGAATATAGTCCTCCTGTGGAACATAAGTGACAACACTTCTTAACACCCTCTTATTTATTTTCCTTATTTCAACTCCACCAATTGTGATGCTGCCTCCATAATTTTCAAAAAGCCCTGTGAGAAGCCTTATTAGCGTCGTCTTTCCTTCCCCACTCTTTCCCACTATTCCAACCCACTCGCCGTACTCCACTTCAAAGCTCACTCCCCTCAAAATCTTTCTTCTCCCTATTTCAAATGAGACTTTATCAAATTTTATTCCAAACTCCAGGGGAATTTCACCATCCGCCATCCTTTCCTTTCTCACTTTCTCAAGTTCACTTACTCTCCTATAAGAGGGGAAAGCCTGGCTAAGATTCAGCAAAAATGATGTAACAGAATCGAGAGAGCTGACCATGACCTGAACGATTGCGATGGCTGACACTATCGTCCCAAAAGACATACTCTCTTTTTCCAGAAGAAGGCCTGCAAAGAGAAGTATAAGGAGAACATAGCTGGTTGATATAAAATTACCCAAACCGGTCATAACATGTTTGTAAATAGAAGCTCTGAGACGGGCATAATTGTAGATGTCAAGAACTCTTTTTAAGCTTATCAAAACGGCGTTCTCAAAGGAGTACACCTTTACAAGAAGAATGTTGTATATGGGCTGTAAGATCGAGGACATAACCTTTGAAGCGATTTTTCTTGCCTTTTCGAATTCCTGCCTGACCCTTCGGGTGGAAATCACATTAAACAGAGAATAAACCAGTACGAATAACAGAGTTGTGATGAAGAATAGAGGCGAATAAATAAAAAGGAGGATCATGCCTCCTCCGAGCATAAGTAAATTTTTTAATAGCAGCGTGATAACATCGGGCCCGAATCTTGCCAGGGATACCGCATCTGACATGATTATCTTTGCTATGTCTCCGTTTTCCATCTTTACTATCTCATCGTACGAGGAGGTCAAAAAATTTTTCATCGAACTTATTTGATTATCCACGGAGACCCTTCTCCTGTATAAACCAAGAAAGTATTCGGAAATCGTATCGAGAACTATAGTGAGGACTTTTAGTACAAGAATAACCAGAATTAACCTGTAAAACTCCGTATTCACACCACCTGAAAGGGCGTCAAAAACCTCCTTGATTAACTTAAAGAAGTAAAGGTGAAGAAAAGAGCTCATTAAAACAATCAGAATGGAAACTACAACGGGGAAACTCAAGTATTCCCGCCTGTAAGAATACCTGAGAATTTTAATCATCTTCACTCTCTACAAGCATTACGGAATCAGAGTAACCATCGAGATATCCGATGTTAAACCGGCATCCTGAACTGAAAACGCAGTTACAAAGTGAATCAGACCCATCTGTTGAATCATCATCCTTTATTATTCGGATAAAGATTCTTTCCATATCTCGACCTCCCCCTTTCTATAAGTGATAAAAACGAGTTTATCACCGAGTTTTCCCACGAGAAAAGTGGGATCATCGTAGGATTTAAGGATTTTCACATCCGGTACACGCATGATATAAGTTAACGGCTTTATAGATCTCCTTGTAGGGTATGAGAAGCACGAGAGAAGGATCGATCCGTCATCCAGTTCCACAATTTCAGCCACACCACCGAGGTATTTTAAGCTCCCACCTCCTCTGAATAACCCCCACAGACCTAGCATCAACGGCTCAACCTTTATGGTTGCCCTGTCCCGGGAGACCAGATTGTAAATCTTCAGCGTGGATTGAATGGGATTAAAAACTATGACTCTGCTCCTGGAAATGGAGAAGGCAGTAACGATACTATCTTCTTTATCCCTTTTCAGGAAACCGTAAAGTGAATCACCTGAAAGATCCAGAACTTCAAACATCAAAGAGTCTCTGAGTAAAAGAAAGTAGATTTTATCGTTGAATATTCTAAATGCATATCCAAAAGGTAAGTGTTCTGAAAGTCTTAGTTTCTTTTTCTCCTTTCCGTTCACCACAATAAGTTCCCGGCTTTTTCTATGCAAATAGCATGACTTCTTCCCACTTTTGTAAATGAGCTTCATTTTCCCGAAGCCGGAACTCATCTCCGAGAATGTCTCCTCCATAAGGTCCACCCTAAACACCTTTCCCTTCGGTCCCCATAAATAAAGAAACCTTTCGTACATCTGGTAACTGGCAGGAATACCAGCTGTCAGAACTATCTTTCCGATTATAAACAGGATAATCACACTCATCTCATCAATTTCGTAAAGAATAA
>JALSOY010000170.1 GCA_026986235.1 Caldifarciminota bacterium | reverse complement strand
TGATGACCCATTATCTTATAAACTATCCGTTCGATCAGGGAATGAGGAAACCCCTTGCAAGGCGGGATTTCAAGCGTAAGTTTAACCTCGGGCACCTCATCGTAAATATCTTCATGCACGGTAACCCATCGACACTTGCCCACGAAAAGATGTTTGTTGCACCGGAAGATTATCCTGACATCGATGCCGGTTACAGAAACCCGTTTCTTATCATCGCCTCCTGTAAGGTGGGGGCATTTGACAGGATTACACCGGCGAGGGTCATAGCAGAAGAGTTTTCAATGAGAAAAAATGGTGCAATTGCAGTACTCTCTGCCACAAATTCCACCTATGCCAGTGCAAATGCAAATTATGTCAAACGGATGTTTGACGCACTTAAAAACTACACCATGTACTCACTGGGAGAACTTTCCATTATCGGGAAAAACGATCCCCATTATGTTCTCCTCGGTGACCCTGCCATACCCATAAATTACCCTCCTCCCGATCCTGCTCTCTCACTTGAAGTTCTCCGTGGGACAACGCCTACAGATACACTCGTAAGCTCTTACAGGTACACCTTTAAAGCCCGGGGCCTTGATCCCGGCGAGAAGTACACGGTAAGGTTTTTTGAAAGCAAAAAGGAAACTGTTTACATCCGCAACTGGGGGAGCGATGTCGTGAGAATTCCCTACATGAAGGCTCCATCAGAATTCTTTTCAGGCCTCGTGCAGGCCACTGATACGGTAAGCGGATTTTTTACCGTGCCCCTGTCTGTCACAACGGGGAATCTTGGCACTGGTTACATCCTGGGCACTGGAGGAATCGCCTTCCTGGATTCACTGACCATTTCAGGTACCTCCCGAATTCCACCCTCCAACAGAGGACCTGAAATAAGGTTCCTTTACCGGGGAGAAGAACTTCGGGATTCCGCCACGGTACCATCCAGCTTCTTGCTCGAAATCTTTCTTGCCGACTCCGATGGGATTAATCTCCTCGAAAATATAAATCAGAGCGGACCTGGAATACAGCTGATTATAAACGGGAATGTGACGGGAGCAGTTAACCTCACGCCTTACTTTAATTACAGGACAAACAGTTCAACTGAAGGTTATGTGGTATATCCCATAAATCTAACGAACCCGGGGCTGAACATTATCGAAGTGATGGCATACGACAACCTGAAAAGTGTGAATACCAGGAGCCTTCAGCTTTTCGTTGCCACATCAGAGAACTTCGAGCTCAAGGACTTTTACATATATCCAAATCCCATAAGAGACGATAAAGGGAGCTACATCACATTCGTACTCACCGCCCCTGCGAAGGTGAGCATTTCCATATTCACGATTGCGGGCACGAGAATCTGGACCAGTGGCGACCTCATGTTTTCATCCGGCTTCCACAAAGTTTACTGGAACGGCAGGGATCTGGATGGCGATTATCCTGCAAATGGTCTATACTTTTTGGCCCTAAATGTGGAGGGTTTGAACGGTGATAAAGTTAAAAAAATCGAAAAGATCGTCATTGCAAGGTAATACTGGAGGTGCAAAAATGAAGGATTTAAACGCAAAACTTGACACAATCGTGGGACAGGGTACGGTTTTTGATGGCGACATTACCATCGACGGAAGTGCAAGAATTGATGGTAAATTCAAAGGGAAAATAGAAGCCAAGGGAACTGTGGTGGTTGGTAAAAGTGGTAAAATAGAAGGCGATGTGGTGGCTAAAAACGCCGTTATCGGAGGAGAGGTCAAAGGAACCATAAAGGTTCAGGAAAGGGTTGAGTTTGAAACCGGTGCCAGATTTGACGGTGAGGTATATTGCAAAACACTTGTTGTTCAGGAAGGAGTTACATTTGACGGCTCCTGCTCCATGACAAAAAAGGAACAGCCGGTGAAAACCCCTGAAAAATGAGACTATTTGACTCTCACTGCCACCTTAACGACCCCGGATTTAAAAAAGATCTCGATGAAGTTATAAAGAGGGCAAAGGAAAATTCTGTCCAGAAAGTTGTGGTCGTGGGTTACGACCTGAAAAGCTCGAGAAAGGCCATCGAACTTGCCAGAGCCTACCCGGATTTTATAAGAGCGGCTGTGGCGATACACCCACACGATGCAAAAAAGGTCGGCAAAGAAGAGGTCCGGGAACTGAGAAAACTTGCCCGTGATGAGAGTGTCGTTGCCATTGGTGAAACCGGGCTGGATTATTATAAAAACTACTCTCCCCGTGAAGATCAGATCAGGGTATTCAGGATTCACATAGAGATTGCCAATGAAGGGGGGAAACCCGTAATACTACACATTAGAGACGCCTTTGACGATGCATTTAAAATCCTTCGTGATTATCCGGTGAATAAGAGGGGGATCTTTCACTGTTTTTCAGGAGGTCCTGAGGAGGCAAAAATGGCCGTGGAAATGGGATTTTTCGTCTCTTTCTCCGGAACCGTGACTTTTGGATCCAGAAAGCTTGAGGAAGCGGCAGAGGCAACACCTGACAGCCACCTGCTTATAGAAACTGACGCACCCTTTCTTACACCCGTCCCCATGAGGGGAC
>JALSOY010000169.1 GCA_026986235.1 Caldifarciminota bacterium | reverse complement strand
CTGTTGCGGGAGAAGACTTTATCCATCTGGAAAATCCGACGATCCTTTTTTGAGAATGGCGGAAAGGATCTTAAACGGTCCACCAGATGTCACAAAAGGTAGCCCCATAGAAGATAGATTCCGTTATCTTCTGGAAATGGTAAAAAGAACCGGGGCACGCGGAATCATATTTTATACAGTAAAGTTCTGCGAGCCTGAACTGTTCGATCTTCCCGAACTCCGCAACCTGCTGAAGTCAGAAGGGATTCCTGTCGTAAATATTGAAGTTGACATAAACGATCCCCTGCCTCACCAGACCGTTACGAGAATCGAGGCCTTTCTGGAGGTGCTCGAATGAGGTATCTAAAATACATCTGGAATGTGAAGGTGGCAGGAGCACTGTTTTTGAAGTATCAGAGGTTTAAGTCTGAAAGACGCAGAGTTCCTGCCAGGTGGCGAACGGACATTCTCGCCCCCCCGCTGAAAATCAGTGCCAGGACAAAAGAATTGATCTCAAAGCATTACCTTGAGGGCAGATATGCAAGCGGAGTCAAACCGGTTGCGTGGGTAACATCTGGAGGACCTGTGGAGATACTGCAGGCACTTGGCTTCTATGTCCTTTACCCCGAAAATCACGGAGCTCTTTGTGGAACAAGGAGAGTTGCAGTGGAACTTTCAGAAGAGGCTGAAAACTACGGATTTTCCAGAGACATCTGTTCCTATGCGAGAACGGACATAGGAGCCATGTTATCAGGTAAAACGCCGGTGGGAAGACTCCCGAAACCCGACCTGCTCCTGGCCTGTACAAACATCTGCCAGACAGTCCTCTTCTGGTACAGGGTTCTCGCAAGACACTTTAAGATACCACTGATCCTTATTGACACACCATTTGTTTATGACGACGCACCTGAACATGCAATCCAGTATGTAAAAAAACAGCTTGAGGAGTCCATTCCTGTGGCAGAAAGAGTGGCACGGAAAAGTTTAAAATACAAAAAACTTAAAGAAGTGGTAAGGCTCAGTAAAGAAGCTTCTGAACTCTGGCTGGAGATAATGTACAGGGGGAGGGCAAAGCCCGCTCCCATATCGGTTTTTGATCAGTTCATCCACATGGCACCGATCGTTGAAATGAGGGGGAAACCAGAAACGGTGGATTTTTATGCACTTATGCTCAAAGAGGTTGACGACAGAATAAAAAGGGGAATCGGGGCAGTCAAAAGGGAGAAGAAAAGACTCCTCTGGGATAATCTACCGATATGGTACAAACTGAGGTTTCTTGCTGAGTTTCTGGGAGAAAGGGGTATTTCTGTGGTTGCTTCCACCTACACCATGGCGTGGGGTGAGCTGGCACCCCTGATTGATCCTGAAAAGCCTCTTGAATCCATGGCAAAGACCTACATTTATCCTATACTCAACAGGGGGACCGGATACAAACTCGAGAAGATGAGAGAAATGGTTGATGAATTTGATCTTGATGGAGCAATTCTCCACTCGGATAGGTCATGCAAACCCTACTCCATAGGACAGGTGGATCAGAGAAACAGATTGATCCAGGAGTACGGGATACCTGCACTTTTACTGGAAGCTGACCACAACGATCCCCGCGCCTTTGCAGACGAACAGGTAAAAGCAAGACTTGAGTCCTTTGTGGAGATGCTGGAAACATGATCGCTTCAATTGGAATTGATGTGGGCTCAACAACCGCAAAAATAGTGGGAGTTGACTTAGAAGGAAAGTTCGTCTGGAGCTACATAGAACCTGCCGACCCGAGGGTGGAAGATCAGGTACAGAAGTTTCTTAACCTTATAGAAAAAGAAACCGGCCCCATTGAGGGTAAACCGATAGTTGCAACAGGATACGGAAGAAACCTTGTTCATCAGGCGACCAAAAAAGTGACAGAGATTACCTGCCATGCGAGGGGTGTATTTAAACAGCTTGGTCATGGAGGAACACTCGTTGACATAGGCGGTCAGGATAGCAAGGTGATTATTATCGGTCCAAACGGTGAAGTGGTTGACTTTACCATGAACGACAAGTGTGCCGCGGGCACGGGAAGATTCCTTGAAAACACGGCGGGTCGTCTCAGGGTAAAACTTCAGGATATGGGAGAAGTCGCTCTGGCATCCAGAGATGAGGTTACAATCTCCAGTACATGCACGGTTTTTGCCGAATCCGAAATAATTTCAATGATTGCCCACGGCGTTAAAGTAGAACCCATCCTGAAAGGTCTTCACAGGGCACTGGTTAAAAGAATTGTAGCGATGATAAGAAGCGTTGGACTGGTGCCACCACTTATGCTGTCAGGGGGCGTGGTCAAAAATCCTGCTATTAGAAAGATGATCGAGGAGGAGACAGGAGAAAAGGTCATTTTACCAGATCATCCCCAGTTTATGGGGGCTTACGGGGCCGCCCTGATCGGCCTAAAACTCGTAAGAAACTAAAATAACCCTTTTGAACCTCCTGTGTGTGAAGTTGACAGAACCATTTGTGTTTGTTATATTTCAGGAAAAGAAACATAGGAGGTTGGGAAATGGCAGTAAAGCTACATTACAATTACAAGGATGTTCCGAGAGCGGCCCGGTTTGCTTTTAGTGCCAAAAAGATTTATGTTCAATTTCTTGGCCTGATTGTGGGGACAATTTTATACGCCATTTTTGCCTACATAGGGTTCCTTACCTCCGGAATATCAATAAGTGAAATATGGAGTGGATATCACTACATTCCCGTTCCAATAGGGGAGCCTCTGACTTTCTGGGGATGGTTTTTTGTTTACTTGGGTCTTGTACTGTTTGCCATAACCCAGATTTTCTTCGGTGTTGCAATTTCAAAGATTACCTATGAACAGCTCAAGGGAGATGAGTTCTACGAGATAAAGAAGGCGCTTAAATTTGCATTTACACAGGGAAAATCGGCCGTATTTACACCAATAACCATTCTGCTTGTAATAGTCTTTATTCTTATTGGCGGTGTCATTCTGGGATTGATAGGGAAAATTCCCTGGCTCGGGGAACTCGTCCTTCTTCTCATGAGTATCCCTGTGGTATTTACCGTCGTCTTTATTGTTTATCTCCTCTTCGCCCTTGCACTTGCCTACTTCCTGGTGGTCCCGATTGTCGCAGTAACCAATTCCGACACATTCGATGCCCTCTTTGAACTGTTTTCTACCCTGAATGATCAGAACTGGAGGTTCGTAGGCTACGAGGTGTTCCTTTATGTAATAAAGCCAATAGCATTTGGCATCTTTGCATGGGCAATAGCAAAGGGTCTTTACATTGCCCACTGGGTTCTCAGTGCAGGATGGTTGATGGGTGAAAAGTTTATAAGAATTGAACAGGCTGCCCTCTCCTATTTACCTGAACATCCCTCGCTTTACGGACTCGAGCCCATCCTGAGAATACTCGGAGCAGATGCGTTACTCTATCCCACCACCGTTAAGGCACTTTCCATTCCTGAAGCTGTTGTAGGATTTTTCTTTGGGATCCTCCTGTACCTCATAATCTTCGTCGCCCTTTCTTACTGGGGTGTCATTCACTGGGTCGGTAATACCCTGATCTTCATCGTACTCGCCAAGAAGAAGGACGATATTGACTATCTCGAGGTAAAAGAAGAGGAAGAGTTTCAGTTCGAGGAAGAGAAGGTAGAATCCTCAGAGGAAGGGGAAGCTGGAGAAAAGGAAGGTGAGAGTTGATTCTCTGTGAGTTAGTTGGAGAATCCTGTAAGGGGTTGGAGTTAAAAAAAGGGAAGGTTAAAGAGGTTTACGATATTCCCCGATCGGACTTGCTTGAGTTTATGAAGAAAAAGAGAAAAAGCGTGCGGGGTTTACTTGTAAACCCCGCACGCTTTTTCTACAGGTCAATTCAAAAAAAGTACAGGGATGTTGCAAAAAAGATCGTTGACGAACAGTTCCCTCCGCTAAAAGACCGTATATGGCAGAAGTTTGAAGATGCCAGAGGCACTGTCCACCTCGTTTCCACCGATGGGAACGAGATAGAGTTTGCAAAAGAAGTGATTAAAGCATCCCGGGCAAACTGTGAAATCCTCGATCTGAGTGTTTTTAATGTCACCAACTTCGTTCTCAGATTTTATGAGGAGATAAAAAACGGTGTTATAGTTAACATCACGGGGGACACGGTTTACACCGTTTACATCCACAATAAAACCCCATTCTGGGGTAACAGTTTTTCTCAGAAGAAGTTTCCGGAATTTTTAAGAAAACAGGCAAACTTCGTGCGATCCGTTGCAAGAATTCCAGAAAAAAATTTCCATGTTTACTTAAACATAGCAACGAAGTGGAACAAGGATGTTGAATCTATAAAGGATTCTCTCAACATGGATGTAGTATTAATTGACCCTACCGGAATTGCCAAAAATTTGAGATCAACAACCGATGAGTTACCATCTGTTTACACGGCACTCGTAGGACTATCAATGAGGTTTTGACATGCTTGAATTTAATTTTTTAAAAAAGAGGAGAAGAAAAGAGAAGCAAACAGAGAGCAGAAAAACACTCTGGATTCTGCTCATCATATTTTTCCTGGTCCTTGCAATTTATATTTATACTTCGGGTCTCTATAAAGGTTTCTGAGAATGACAAAGAAAGTAAAATCCATCGTCTGGACAGTAATCGTAATAATTCTGATCCGTGCGTTCCTTGTATACCCCTATGTGATTCCGTCGGGGTCCATGGAAGATACCCTCTTACCAGGTGATGTTTTACTGGCACTGAAGTTCGTTTATGGGATTGATATTCCTTACACTGACATAAGGATAGCTCAATGGAAGACACCAAGAAGGGGGGACATCATTATATTCAAGTATCCGGTGAACGAGAGGAAGCATTTTGTTAAGCGATGCGTGGCTCTCCCTGGTGATACTGTAATGATCCGTGACAAGGTTCTGTATGTTAACGGAAGGAAGGTGGAAGAGCCTTATGCGGTACACAAAGATCCCAATGTACTTCCCCAACTATACAGGCTTTCGGACAACCCGGTAGCACAGAGGATGTACCAGAAAAGCTGGGAGAACAAAGAATTCATGCAGAATCCCTATGTTAGAGACAACTTTGGTCCCGTTGTTGTGCCGGAAGGTACGGTTTTCGCCCTTGGTGATAACCGCGACTATTCCTACGATTCGAGATACTGGGGGCCAGTTCCATACAAACTCATCATAGGGATACCGTTTATTATCTACTTTTCTTACAACCCCCAGGCACCATGGAGTAAACCCTGGGAAAAGGTCAGATGGAATAGAATTTTCGCAGTCTATGACATGGGTTTTGGCAAAATCAGGTAAACCCCTTATCTGAATTGACATAACCAAAATGCTGACTTTATCTTTTTAGCCTGATGGAGGAGGATTATGCTTGAAAAAATGGTCAAAGTCGAAATAACGGGCTCCAAAAAAGATGTTGACGATCTTCTCAAAGAAATCTACAAATTCGGTATTTTACACCTTGAAGAACTGCCCAAAGACGATCCCAATATTGTTAATTTCGAATTTACGCCTGAAGAGTCTGAAAAATTAAAACAATTTAAAGGGTATTTAAACGACCTTAAAGAGATCGTTCAGGATCTTGGCCTGATCTCAGATTATACTGAGGAAGTGATTCAGGGTAAAAATATAGGGCAGGAAGTAGATGAACTGCGGGAAGAGTACAGAGCAATCGTTGATGAAGAAAGGCGGATAAGGCAGGAGGAAAGACTTCTAAAGGATTATAGAAAAGCCCTGTCGGCCCTCAGAGAGTTGCTTTCAACTTACAAAAATATCGAAAATTTGGGATTTATCGGTATAACCATCTCCAAAAGCGAAGCGCGAATCCTCGACTACATCAGGGATCTTATCGGTGAAAAGTTTCCCGACCTTGAATTTGAAATAGTATCAACGGATTTAAGCGGAGACAGACTTGCAGGACTCATAGTCGCCCCGGAAGAGAGAATTAATGAAATCTCTGAGCTGATATGGAAAGAGGGGATCAGCGAACTCAAAATCCCGGAGAAATACATGGGAATGACCGTTGAGGGGATGGTTGAGGCCCTTGAATCCGATCTTGCCAGGATACCTGAAAAGCTTGAAAAAAATAAAAAAAGAATTGAAGAGTTCAAAAATAAGCACGGTGAAAAGTTGAAGAAACTTTTGGGTTTCGTTCAGGAAGAAGTTGAGATACTTGAGGCAAAGAGCAGGTATATGGGACAAACCCGTTTTCTTTACTTCCTCTGGGGATGGGTGCCAGAAGAAGGTTTTGAAAAATTTGAAAAATATCTTAGCCAGAAATTTAGAGACAGACTGGTTTTAAAGGACATAACACCCCGAAAGGAAGAGTATCATAGAGTGCCTGTAAAATTTAAAAATTTATCTATTTTCAGGCCGTTCCAACTGCTATTGACCATTTTCCAGCCCCCCATATACGGAACGATAGATCCCACTCCCCTGCTCTATTTCTTCTTCCCCATATATTTCGGCTTTATGCTTGGTGACTTTGGATACGGGTCGGTTGCCTTTTTGCTTTTCGGTATGCTTTATTTAAAGTCACGGCAAAATATTGTACTCAGACAGGTCGCCATAATATTTCTCTGGACATCCTTCTGGAGTATCGTCTTTGGCTTTCTCTACGGAGAGGCCTTCGGGGATCTGTCAGAGAGGCTCGGCATGCACCCACTGTTGATTCACAGAATGCACGAGATTAAAACGGTTCTTGTCGTTGCCGTGCTTTTTGGAGTTTTACAGGTGATACTCGGAGTATTCCTGGGTTTTATCAACAATCTCCGGCTCGGCCATACAAGACACGCCAGGTATGAATTTGCAAGATTTGTGGGGCTAACCGGCCTCTCTCTCGCCTTCATAGGACCAATACTCATGCTTATAGGTGGATGGAAAGGCTATCCAGGCATTCTCATAAAGATAGGGGTTGTGCTTCTCGTCATATCTGTGCCTGCTGTGGCATACCTGCACAACTTTGTTGCACCCATTGAAATTCTCTCTGCCATGGGCAACATGTTCAGCTTTGCCCGACTTATGGCAATAGGACTTTCTTCAGCTATTCTGGGTATGATTGCGAACATGTTCGGTGGTTTGATTCCAAATCTTATCTTTGGTTTTACAGTGGCAATTTTGTTTCACACTTTAAACATGATCCTCGGTATTTTTGATCCGACTATACAGGGATTGAGGCTGCAATTTGTTGAATTTTTCTCAAAGTTTTACATATCAGGAGGAAAGAAATATAATCCATTCAAAAAAGGAGGTAGCCATGGTTCGTAAAGCAGTGATAATACTTGGAGCAATATTGGTGGTTATTCTGGGCCTCACAGGGGTTGCTTTTGCAGAGGAGGCAGCCCAGGCAGCAAGGAGCTGGGCACTTTACCTTGGTGCAGCTCTTGCAATTGGACTTCCAGCTCTCGCAACAGGCTATGCACAGGGAAAGATTGGAGCAGCTGGAGCCGGTGCAATCGCCGAAAGGCCTGAAATGACTGGAACTGTGATTATTATGATCGCTATTCCAGAAACGGCAGTAATTCTTGGATTTGTCGTTGCCATTCTTCTCTTTGTGCTCTGATGGAAAGGGAAAGAGTTAAAAGAATAATCCTGGAAAATGCCCGGGAAGAGGTTGAAAAGATCCTGCAGGAAGCCCGTGGAGAAGCAAAAAACATTATTGAACATGCAAAGCTTGAACTCAAGAGAATAAGGGAAGAGGAAGAGGCAAAGTTCAGATACTGGGAGCAACTTGAAAGATCCCGGGAAATTGGAAGGGCAAAGCAAATTGAAAAGGACAACATTTTAAAGGCAAGGCACAGCGTAATTAACGAAGTGGTCAAAAGATTTGAAGAAGAGTACGCAAAAATTTCACGGGACAGAGAAAGGTACAGAGAAATCTTAAAATCTCTCCTTGTTGAGGCATACAGGGAAGTCAAAGGCGGGGATGTGGTAGTTTATACGAGCAAAAAAGACAGGAGCCTTGTTGAAAGTATTCTAAATGAGACAGGGATTTCTGCGAAACTCGAAATCCGGGATAAGGACTTTGATGGGGTAATACTTGAAGACAAAAGCAGGGGATTTCTCGTTTACAACACGATAAAAGATAGACTCGAGAGAGCAAGAGAAATCCTGCTCGAAGAGTTCAGTAAAATTTTATTGGGAGAGTGAAGCAAATGTTTGGAGTCGTAATTGCCGCGATTCTTTTGCAGGGAGGAATTACATATACTGCTGAATTCAAGCCAGGAGATGTGGTGCTCGTTAAAGTCTATAGACACCCGGAGTATTCGGACACCTTTCTGGTGGATGTGGACACGACCATTTACCTTCCTCTTATAGGCAACATAAAGGTTTCACATCTGACGGCGAAAGAACTTCGGGATACCCTTTATAGGAGGTATTCAAAATTTTTGAAGAAACCGGAGATCGATGTAATTCCTCTTTTCAGGATAAACATACTCGGTCAGGTGAGAAAACCCGGGGTATATAACATAACAAGCGCCACAAAGGTAACTGATGCAATAGCACTTGCAGGAGGTCTTATGCCTGATGCTGATCCAGGTCGCGCAATAATCAGGCGTGGCTCAAAGGTAATAAAAATCGACATAGACAAGGCAATTACGCATGAGCAGACGGCGTACGATGTGGGACTCAGGTCCGGTGACATCATTTACATTCCGAGAAGACGCTTCAAGCTCAGTATTACGACCGTTTATACCATCCTTTCAACCATCAGTTTGTTGATCCTTATCATAGATCGGCTGAGTAAATGAAGCTCTGTGAATTTCTGGGTATAAAGTATCCCATCATCCAGGCGGGAATGGTGTGGGCCGCCACCTCTCCCCTTGCCATCGCAGTCTCTAAAAATGGAGGGCTGGGAACAATCGGTGCGGGTTCCATGAGCGAAGAAGAACTAAGAGATCAGATAAGACAGGTAAAAGACGCCACTGATAAACCCTTTGCCGTTAATATACCCATAATGTACGGAAATGCAGAAACTCAGATAAAAATAGCCATTGAAGAGAAAGTACCTGTTGTGATTACCTCAGCCGGAAATCCAAAACTCTTTACTCCTGTACTAAAGGATCACGGCATCAAGGTCTTCCATGTGGTTTCTTCTGTAAAATTTGCTAAAAAGGCCTTTGAAGCGGGAGTTGATGTGATAATCGCAGAGGGCACTGAGGCTGGAGGTCACAACGGAAGGGAAGGGATAGCAACATTTCCCCTTTTGAGGGCAATTTTGAGCGAACTCGGGGATGTGCCTGTGGTGGCAGCAGGTGGAATTGCAGACGGCTGGGGTTTCGCCGCTGCACTGATGGCAGGGGCATCAGGCATTCAAATGGGCACTCGATTTGTCGCTACTTCAGAGTGTGAGGCCCATCCGGCTTTTAAAGATGCAATAGTCAAAGCAAAGGATCAAGATACCGTCTTAATAGGTGGAAGTGTCATGGCACCCACAAGGGTAATAAGAAATAGATTCGCCGATGAAGTCCTGAAAGCAGAGAGGGAGGGGAAATCTGCAGAGGAAATTGGTCTTATGTTCAGGGGAAGATCCAGACTCGGTATCAGAGAGGGGGATTTAGAAAACGGTTCTCTTATGGCAGGCCAATCTGTCGCCCTGATCAACGAAATTCTTCCGGTCAAAGAGGTAATCAACAGAATCGTAAACGAAGCGCTCCTTGCTGCCCGGTCATTCAACATCCAAAACCTATTCTGCTCCCATTAAATGGCTCTCACAAGAGATAAAGTCATCAAAACACTTAAAAAATGCAGGAGAAAGTACATATCCACCAACACTCTGGCGAAAAAACTTAAACTAAAAAAAGAAGGTAAAAAACAGCTCAAAAAGATTCTGGATGAACTTGCAAGGGAGGGAATCATACATAGAAACAGAGACGGGAAAGTGGGACTTTCTGAAAAAATTGGCCTTCTTAAAGGTAAAATCCAGAGATTCAAAGAGGGTTTCGGTTTCTTTCTCACCCCTGAAGGTGAAGAAGACATCTTCATATCCCCATCAAACATGAAAGGAGCACTCTCGGGAGATACGGTGCTCGTTCAGGTTGTAACGAAAAGAAAGAGGAAAAAACCTGAAGGGAAAGTCGTAAAAATCATTGAACGGGCCAAAGAAAAGCATGTGGGAACCTTTTATGGAACATCTGGTAGAGGGGAAGTGGAACCTGACGATCCCTCTCTGCCGGTTAAAATCCCTGTCTTGAAAGGAAAATCAAAGGGGGCAAAGGATGGATTTAAAGTCATCTTTAATCTCGTTGAAAAAAGGAAAAAATTTTATGCTGAGATACTTTCAGTGGCAGGGCCTGATGATGATCCTTCCACTGACTTGAGGGTTGTTCTACTGAAATACGACCTCAAACCGGAATTTCCTGATCCTGTTTTA
>JALSOY010000168.1 GCA_026986235.1 Caldifarciminota bacterium | reverse complement strand
CAACGGCAGATAGGGTCTTTACATTTTTCTCCTCCGGGAAAACTATATTTACAACACCTTCACTCACTGAGACAAACTCTCTGAGTGTGAGAAATTCCCTCCTCTTTCTTATGTCAACCCAGAGCCACAGGGAATCGATCTCAACGGCATCTCCCACTCCTTCCGCACCGGAGAGGTTGATCTCCAGTGTATTGTATCTACCAAGCCAGGTAGGTGGAATTTTTCTTTCCAGCAATCCCGCGGTATCAGAAATCAGTACTTTAAAAAGGCTGTGATAGTTGAACCTGATTTCAAGGGTGTATGTTTCCTGTCGGATTGTCCTGTATTTAAGCCTGATCCTTGCCTCTGAGAGTCCAATTCTCTCAAAAAACGGAATACGAAAAACCTGTTTGTGATAGTCGTAAGGCGCTTTTAAAAGGATGGGCATCCTGATACCCACCTCCTGATCCTTGACCCATCTGAAGTGAGAGAAAATGATCCCCGGTATGAGAAAAAAATAAACCCACCTCATACTTATAGTTTAACCTCTCACACCCCTGAAGCCAAACAAAACCCGGTTTCAGCTGATGTTATCTATAATAAATTTGATGTATGCGGGCATTGCTCCGGGATCCGTGGCAGTAAAAATGTTATCATCCCTTTCGTAAGGATTTCCCGTGTAATTTCCACCTGCATTGATAATGTCGTCCTTGATGGCAAAATACCCCGTTACCCTTTTCCCTTTGATCAAACCGGCTGAGATAAGAACCCAGGGACCGTGGCAGATTGTACACACAGGTTTACCCGATTCGTACATTTCCCTGACAAAATTCAGGACCGTCTTGTTTCTCCTCAACCTGTCAGGAGCGTAGCCTCCGGGTATAAAGACGAGATCAAACTCCTTTTCCATAGCATCCTCTATCCTGACCTGAGATTTGAACTTCAGGCCGTTTTTTCCCCTGTACTCCCTGACCTCAGGTGCAACTATCACCACCTCCCATCCCTCCTCCTGAAACCTGTAATAAGGGTACAGAAATTCAGATTCCTCCACGAAATCCTCAAGTAAAATTGCCACCTTCTTCATTACAGCACCTCCTCTTTAAAAAAAGATTACACTCACTAAAATAAAGACGGGGAGCAAAAACACGAGAGAATACTTGAAAATATAACCGAAGAATCCCGGCATGGGTGTACCTGACTTCTCTGCAATTGATCTCACCATAAAGTTGGGAGCATTCCCGATATAGGTCATGCTACCAAAAAAGACTGCACCCATGGATATTGCCTTGAGGTAAAGTTCGTGATCCAGGAGAAGGGCCTTTACTCCGGCAGCAGTGTGGACACCAGGATAAAACTTACCAATTGCCGTGTTTAAAAAAGTGAGATATGTGGGGGCGTTATCCAGAAAGGATGTGAGCCCACCTGTCACCCAGAAAAAATCCGCCGGTTTCTCTACGAACCTGATAATAAAGGCCGCTGATCCGTGCTCCCCTGCCCTCAGTATCGCAAGAACAGGTATCATGGTCATGAATATCCCTGCAAACAGGTAGGCAACCTCTTTTATCGGCTCCCATGTAAATTCGTTTTCCTCATGGACGATTCGTGGTGTGATTATATAAGAGACAGCCGCAATTACGATAAGTCCAACATCCCGAACGATGTCGTGTACGCCAGCCCGGACTCCCAGGATCTCAACTTCACCGAGATCAACAACTCCACTTAAAAGGACGAAAAGGAGGATACCCGCCATGCCAAAGATGTTGTACCATCCTTCGAGTCTCAGGGGTTCCCTTTTTACCCTTGTAAAGTCAAACTCCTCCCTGACAAAGTGTCTCCTGTCCAGAAAATAGTAAATAAGCAGCAGAAGACCGGCCGTGAGCAAAAATTCCGGAATAAGCTTTAAAGTCCAGAAAAATGGAACTCCGTGAAGAAATCCAAGGAAAAGAGGGGGATCACCCAGTGGGGTCAGGGCACCGCCTATATTTGCCACGAGAAATATGAAGAAGGCGACCATAAAGGTCCTGTTTTTTCGATACATATTCGCCCTGAGAAAGGGTCTTAACACCACCATGGCTGCTCCCGTGGTACCTATAATTGAAGCAAGAATTGTGCCAACTCCAAGAAAAGCAACATTCACCTTAGGTGTTCCGATAATCGTCCCTTTAAGATAGATGCCTCCTGCGACTATGTAGAGTGCCGACAGGAGGATGATAAAGGGGATGTACTCATTAAGATAGGTGTGCAATATTTCGTGGATAGCAGCTCCTTTGTAGGCGATAACGAAAGGCACTGCGAGTATCAACGCCCAGACGAGAGAAACCACAGGATAATTACGGTGCCAGAACTCTGGAGCCACCAGCGGCAAAATAGCTATGGAGAGGAGGAGTCCTGCAAACGGGATACCACTCCAGGGAGGAAGCCTCTGACCGAGGTCCTCGTGGACCACTTCGGACATCCCCGGAATTTGGTACCTGCCAATGGATAAACTCTTTTCAGCCGGCGATTGGGTAACGAGTATTGTAAAAACAAGTAGCTTCAGCATTGCAGATCAGATGAATGTAAATTTTTTCTTCCGCGAGGCCCGTTTACCATGCCTTTTTTTCACTCCCTTCGCCTCAAAAAGGGCATCACGGTAAAGGGCAGCCTTTTCAAAGTCAAGGAGAGAAGCAGCTATTTTCATCCTTCTCTCGAGCTCCTCTATAAGCTCAAACTTACCAAGACTTCTCTTCAGTTCTTCAATTTCCACCATCGTCTCGTTCTCTTCCCTCGTTACAATCCTCTCGTCGGCAACTTTGGTGGTGTTGAGAACCTGATCGACGGACTTTTTGATGGTCTTCGGAACGATACCGTGTTTCCTGTTGTACTCCATTTGAATCTTTCTCCTCCTCTCTGTCTCTTCAATGGCCCTTTTCATGGCAGGTGTGATAGTGTCCGCATACATGATGACCTCACCAGCTGCGTTTCTTGCCGCCCTACCGGCGATCTGTATGAGCGAAGTTTCGGACCTCAAAAACCCCGTTTTATCCGCATCCGTGATAATGACAAGAGAAACCTCGGGCAGGTCCAGCCCCTCACGGAGTAGATTTACACCCACGAGAACATCAAACTCTCCAAGCCTGAGTTCTCTCAAAATCTCAACCCTCTCGATGGCGTCAATCTCAGAGTGCAGATATTTCACCCGAAATCCCATCTTGAAGAGGTAATCCGCAAAGTCCTCCGCCATTCTCTTTGTGAGGGTGGTGATGAGTACTCTCTCCTTCCTTTCAACCCTTTTTGAAATCTCGTTGATTATGTCATCGATCTGATTCTTCGTGGGTTTAACCGTTATTTTTGGATCAACGAGGCCCGTGGGACGAATTATCTGCTCCACCACGATACCACCTGACTTTTTAAGCTCGTATGGACCCGGGGTAGCAGACATGAATATAACTTTATCCCACATCTCCTCAAGCTCACTGAACTTCAGAGGCCTGTTGTCAAGCGCAGAAGGAAGACGAAAACCGTACTCCACGAGGGTGAGCTTCCTCGACCTGTCTCCATTGTACATGGCCATCAGCTGGGGAACCGTGACATGGGACTCGTCTATAACCATGAGAAAATTCCGCGGAAAATAGTCAATCAATGTCCAGGGTCTCTGACCTGGCTTTCTCCCCGAAAGGTGACGGGAATAGTTTTCCACTCCCTGACAATAACCTATTTCCCTCAACATTTCGAGGTCAAATCTCGTCCTCTGCTCAAGTCTCTGAGCCTCAAGGAACTTACCCTGAATCCTCAACTCTTTGAGCCTTTCCTCAAGCTCCTTCTCTATGGACTCAATGGCAGCCTCGATCCTCTCCCGGGTAGTTACCCAGTGTCCCGCCGGATAAATGGCAATCCTTTGCTTCTCCTCAATAACCTCATCTGTTAAAGGATGTATCACCGTGATGGCGTCAACCTCGTCTCCAAAAAACTCTATTCTCACGATGTTCTCCTCATAGGCAGGTATAAGCTCCACAACATCTCCCCTTACCCGGAAGGTTCCTCTCTGAAGTTCGTAATCGTTTCTGGTGTACTGGATTTCAACAAGCCTCCTTAAAAGCTCGTCCCTGTCAAGCTCCTCCCCCCTCTCAACCATGATGAAGAGCTTTTTTACATCCTCTGGGTCGCCAAGGCCGTAGATGGCCGAAACCGAAGCGACGATTATCACATCCTCCCTTTCCATGAGTGAGGATGTGGCTCTCAACCTCATTCTCTCGATGTCGTCGTTGATGGATGCGTCCTTCTCAATGTATGTATCGGTTTCGGGTATATAAGCCTCAGGCTGGTAGTAATCGTAGTATGAAATAAAATACTCCACGGCGTTTTCCGGAAAAAGTTGCTTCAGCTCACCATAAAGCTGGGCAGCGAGAGTCTTGTTGTGAGAGATAACGAGGGTGGGTCTGCCAAGACGGGCTATAACATTGGCTATGGTGAATGTCTTCCCGCTACCCGTTACGCCAAGGAGGACCTGGAACCTGTGTCCCTTCTTGAAATTTTCTACGAGCCTCTCTATCGCCTCCGGCTGGTCACCAGTTGGTCTGAATGGAGAATGCAACCTGAACTCTGCCATGGTAATTAAAGTTAACCGCCACCACAACCCCTGTCAATGTAATCTTATCAAAGACAAGTCACCCTCTTCAGAAAGGGCCGGGAAATTCAATAGTTAACTTTCAGCAGTGTAAGACCCTGGGGAGGCGCAATCCAGAAGATGTCAGGCCTTCTACCGTTAAGTGCATCCCGAAAAACCTCCTCCCTCTCCCTTCCGGAAGCGATCGAGACCGTAAAACCCACGAGGATTCTCACCAATTTATAAAAAAATCTGTCACCCTCAATTTCAAAGTGAAACTCGTCACCCACCTCTCTCACCACGGTACGGGATATTCTGGATCTTGTATCTTTTCTGGGATCGCCGATAATTAGACCAGAAAAGTCAAATTCCCCGGTAAGAGAATTGAAAACCCTTCTGGCAATTTCCGGTGAAAAGTTATTAATCCCATCCCATACATACTTACGCCTTATCGGTGATCTTTTGTCGGGAAGAATTCTGTATAGGTAAACTTTGGACTTTGCGTGAAACCTTGCGTTGAAATTAACCGGCATTTCTTCAAGGTTATGGATGTAAATATCATCGGGTAACAGGGCGTTTAAAGCCCTCTTGAGTTCGTCCGGAGAGAAAACCGCTTCTTCCACATGCAGGCTCGCCACCTGCCCCGTGGCATGTACACCTCTGTCTGTCCTCGATGCTCCTATTATCCGGAATCTGCCATGAATCAGTTTTGAAACTGCCTTTTTCAGCTCGCCCTGAACCGTTCTCACATCTGGCTGGATCTGCCATCCCCAGAAGCCGCTGCCGTCGTATTCAACCGTCAGCTTGAATGTTCTTGAAACCCTCACCTGTGTATTCCCTGGCTAATTCTTCACCTCTCAACACCCTCAATACGCCGGCCACGAGGGCAATCATCTCGTTCTCACCTGGAAAAACTCTGACGGGGGCGATCCAGGAAATATACTCTTTCAAAGCTTCAACGAGCATGTCAGAGTGCGCCATCCCACCTGTAATAATTATGTAGTCAACTCTTCCCTGAAGTGCGGCAGCCATGGCCCCTATTTCTTTCGCTATCTGATAAATCATGGCTCTGTAAACGAGTTCCGCATACTTACCGCCTCTTGTAATTCTCCTTTCCACCTCCTGAAGATCGTCTGTACCGAGGTAATCTATCAGACCACCTTCCTTTATGGTCTTCCTCATCAGGGATTTGAAATCGTACTTTCCCGAAAACGCAAGCTCAATAAGACCGGTCGTAGGGAGAGATCCGGCTCTCTGAGGAGAAAATGGGCCTCCGTCATTGGCATTGTTTACATCAAACATTCTCCCATCTCTGTGAGGTGAAATGGAAATTCCGGTGCCGAGGTGAGCAACTATGAGCCTGAGTTTTTCGTAAGGAGTTCCCACCTCCTTTGCCAGCTTTTTTGCCACATACTTGGTATTTAAGGCGTGCGACAGACTTTTCCTCGGAAGTTCCTTTAAACCCGATAGCCTCGAAATGTCGTCGAACTCGTCAACACTAACGGGATCCACGAAAAATCCAGGAATATTCGTACCTTTTATAAGTTCACCAGCTATAAGAACACCAAGGTTGGATGCATGGTCTGTCTGTACTTTTCCGCCTTTAACATCCTGAATTAATTTTTCAGAAATCAGGTATGTTCCTGATTCGAGGGGCAGGAATGCGCCGCCACGGGAGACCACGGCATCAAGGTCTGTAACCTCAAGACCGGATTCCTTTAGAAGTTCCTTTACAAGTGCGGTCCTATAGGGGAGTTGATCGAGAGTGGTGTCAAATTTTGCAAGATCTTCTGGCAAGTGGCGGATATTCTTTGCCCTCAATTCGGTCTCGTTTTCAAAAATTGCCACCTTGGTGGAACCACCACCGGGGTTTATGACGAGGATCTTAAAATTTTTCATCTCTTTGCCACAACCTCAATTTCCACAAGGGCATCCTTGGGCAGGGTTTTAACAGCCACCGTTGATCTCGCCGGATACGGAGGGTTGAAGTAGCTGCCGTATATTTTGTTTACAGTTGCAAAGTTTTCCATGTCTGTTAGGTATATTGTGGTCTTCACAACATTTGAGAGATCCAGGCCTGCGGCTTTGAGGACTGCCCTGATGTTTTCCATCACCTGAGCGGTCTGATTCTCGATACCCTCAACAAGTTCACCAGTTTCAGGATTTATACCTATCTGACCTGCGAGGAAAACAAAATCTCCCGTATCAATGGCCTGAGAGTAAGGTCCAATTGCACCTGGAGCCTTATCTGTTTTAATCTCCTTCATCACTCACCTCCTTTTTATTGAGTTTAATGCAGATTCAGGCGTGGAACAAGGCCTGAGACAATTTGTAAACACGGCGTCGGTTGGGGGAAAAGCGACAATCTCTGAGAAAATAATCAGGGGGATGTTTCCCATCGGGGAAAGACAAATGCCCATTCACAAAAATGCGAATAGTGCAAGTTGTGATGTAATCAGGATTTAGGTTTTCTTCCACGAGATCCCATTCACAAAAATGCGAACGGTGTAAGTTTAGTTGTTATAATAACTTACGCCATCTCCCCGAAAATCGCTGTCACAAAAATGTTACACTTTGCAGACTTTCTCATAGAGGCAAGGGTTTAAAAAAGTAGTATTCAAGCGGAATTTTACTCCTACCCCATTTATGGCGGAAAAATTGCATATATGATTATTGATAGCGCGCTATCAGAAATAAAAAAGAGGAGGTGAAAGTATGAAGAGGGCAATTTTAATTACGGTAATTATGTATGGGATCATTATAGTTGGTTGTGAAAGGAATCCTAATATTGAGAATATAAACATCAGTAAATATGGAAATCTCAATGAGGTTGAAAAAAATACTTCCACAGAACCTGAGCTATTAAGTCATATCAAGATTCTTGAAGATTTTACTATCGAGTTATCGAAACGACTTGGGACAAACATTGATGCAATTAAAAGTTTTAAATTGACAGAGATAGGAAATGACAGAAAAGTACCTGTAGAAGTCATTGTGCAGAAACTGGGAATGAAGGAGGATTTTGAGAAGCTAAAGTCATATTTTCGAAATGAAATGTTTGTATTGATAATTTGGGAAGAATGGTATAAAAAATGGCTGAAAGGAGAAGTTAAGCCATATTTTACATTCGATCCATTGGAAGATGAAAATCAGATCAAAGTGGTAAAATTGTATAAGAACGGGAAATTGGCTAAAGAAATCAGCATAGAAAACTTCAATGATTATCCTATTTTGGTTCTGTCACCAGAATGGTGGGAGGGCGATATTGCTATACTTAGAACGGCTGAGGGAGAAACGGAAAAAGAAGTAAAAGACCTTAAATCTTATTATCTCATACCATATATTGATGGCTTATATATCTCTCGTTGTTTCGACCCATATTTTTGGGGATCATGTGGTGCAATGGAGATTTATGTAGTCACCTGGAATGATTCTCAATTTAATACAAGGGATACCACGGATTTTGCAGAGGTTGACTATCCGAACCGATGGTATTTACCAACATGTGATGACATTTCTTGTGACTTTCTTCAAGGATTTCATAGGAGAGTGTTTTATCATCCTGTAACATCAGAGACATTTTACTTTAAAATTATGGAGAGGGATGGAGGACTTAGATTTAACGACGATTTTGTTGGTTACTACATGGAACACAGGTATGGAGGGCCACATTATATTCCTGGAAGTGCTTCAAGAATTTGGATATATATAGATCTTCCGTATTAACTATAAACAACGAAAATGAATCTATTAGTCTTTTTAATATCATTTAAAATTTGTTTTGGTCATGAAGTTACTGGGTTAATTAAGATCGATGGTCAAAAAAGGATCGTAGAGTCTGATTCTTGTGTGACCACAGAAATATCTCCCGGATGGCACAGGATAAGGGTTGAAGTTTATGGATATAGGGATCTCGATACAATTTTAAATGTTGGGGACACTATTGTGTTTTTAAAGCTCAAGCTTTACACGGTTGATACCGTCATTTCCACTCCAAAGAGCTCGATCAGGTCATTTATGACGGTTAACAACAGGGATTTTTCTTTACAACCGATGCCGTTGATACAGGATCCGGTTATTTTCGTGAAGACCCTCCCTTTTGTCTATAGTTTTGATGAAATTTCATCAAATGATCTTGATTATTCGGCTGCACTTGGTAAACCGGGGGAGAATATGCTTTCAATCGAGGGAATGCCTGTGATTGCTCTCCCTATTTACCCTCATTCTCTCGTTCCCTTACCACTTGTGAGAAAAATCCGGTTTTATCTACTCGATATTCCAGAAGAAATAGGATGGACGACCTCTTCTCATGTGGATGTCAGGTTACCTTCAGGAGGAGATGGTAGTTTTCTTTATTTTGATCCTCTTGGTACAATAAGCTATTCCTACGGAGGACCTATGATGTCAGGTGGTATCCAGGTATATACGCTCTCACCATTAATCATGCTTTCTTCCAGAGGGAGGAGTAGAATAGGTCACATTGATGTGTTTTACAAGAGGATTGCCGGAAATTTTTTGTTCACTGGCTTTGGATTAGGTGAAATGGTGGATATCAGAGGCGAATATGAACCAGAGAACACAAAGATTCTGGACTTTGGGGTAAAGTTGAGCACAGGCAACTTTTCATCTTATATAGCCGCCTCATTTTATAAATACAAAGTTCCACTTGAAAAAGTGGATGAAGGATTCATCACGGCAGGAGCTTTGACGGGATGGAAATTTATAAAATGGAAGTTGAATCTTGTGGAGGAGTATGTAAGGTATAAGGGGGAATTAGAAACCGGAAACGGGAATTTTACTCTTGAAAGTTTTTACAGAAGAAGAGCTTTAATCGGCCGGGTGTGGGTTCCATTGAGATTCAGATCCTTTTATATTGCTCCATTTGCAGATGCGGTATATCAGGGGATGTATTTTACGGGTAAAGGGGTATGGAATTCTTCGTGGGTGTACCCGGGTATAAAACTCCGCATGAGTGGCTATATAAATTTATCGGTAGGTACGACCAATCAGTTTTTCAAGCTTTTCAAGAAGGACAAGAATTTTCCACAGAGACTCGACATAAGGAGGAGGACTTTTTATACACTTTTTGGGATAAACATGGAAAATACGGTATTTATGACATTTTTCAGAAAGAACTTAACTGATTCCCTTTATGGCTATGGGTTATATGGAAAACTTGTTCGGAGGATTGGGGAGAAGTCTGGAGTTGCACTGAGTTTATGGGGTATGTATTCAAAAAGTCCCTCACACGATTATGGGGTAAATGCAGACCTGATGGTGACAAGAAAATGGGGAAAAGGTGTCTACTTTTTGATAAGAGTTGTTGATAGATTTCCGATCTACCTTATTACAGGGGAAAGAGAGCCGGTTTCTTTTCGCCTGGATATGATGTATGTACGGGATTTCAAAATTAGAACTCATCCTGCCACAGTGTATGCAGGGATTTATAATCTGTTTTCCAGCAAGCAGAAGATATACGACATAAAATATCCTGTTCCCATGCTGAGTTTTAGAGTGAAATTCTAAAGTGTTGTAGTTTGAAAAGATATTTTTCCCCGATTTTCAGATAATGAGGGTAAGTGTCGTTGTGGAAATTTTATCAGAGGTGCTGTGGTGGAAGGGATGTCGAGGGGAGAATGCAACTTCTCCTGGAGAACTTCTTCTGTAGATTTTTGAGAGTATTATCGGGATCCAATGGGAGATAGAGGTTTGAGAATCTCCATTTCAGGAGCAGGATTTTGGATAACTATATAGGACGGTAGTAATTAGGCATGCTAAATACTTTATTCAT
>JALSOY010000167.1 GCA_026986235.1 Caldifarciminota bacterium | reverse complement strand
CGGAGGGTACGACAACGCATTCACATGGAAGGATGAGACTGCCTACTACTCAGAAGTTCCTTCATCAAAGATAGAAATTCCACTTGAAATGGAAGCTGACAGAATGAGGAACCTTGTTTTCCGCCAGTTTGAGGAAGAGCTCGAGGTCGTAAGGGAAGAAAGAAAACTCAGGGTGGAAAACAGTCCAGAAGGTAAGCTGTTTGAGGAGATCTTTCTCACTGCTTACAGCGCCCACCCCTACAGGATCCCTGTGATAGGTTTCGATAGCGACCTTAAAAACATGACAGTTGATAAGGTAAGAAACTATTATCTCAGCCATTACAGTCCCGGGAACGCCTTCTTGATCATCGTAGGCGATGTTGAAAAAGAGAGGGCCTTTGACCTTGCTGAAAAACACTTCGGCAGTCTTGAAAACAGAGGAGAAATTAACTGGACCATAACGGCGGAACCGCCCCAGGAGGGACTGAAAATAAGAGAACTGAGGGACAAAAACGGGATTTTGAAGGTTTCAACATTTTCCTACCACATTCCACCGTTCTCCCATAAGGACTTTCCCGCAATTTCCATTCTCTCAGACATACTTGGTGGCGGAAAATCCTCGAGACTGTACAGCAGGCTTGTATTTTCAGAACAGATGGCATCAAGTATTGATGTTTCCCCCATAGGTCTCGTTGATCCAGGACTCCTGATTATTTCTGCTTACTGGAACCAGAATGTGGAACCGGAGAAAGGGGAAGGGATATTGAAGGAGGAGATAGAAAAAGTTATAGCTCGAGGGGCTTCTGAAGAAGAAATCGAGAGATCAAAGAAAAAAGTCATTGCGAACTTCGTTTACAAGCAGGAATCCATACCTGGCCTTGGGCTTCTCATTGGTGAATATACGATTCTCATGGGTCCCCAGGGAATCAATCAGTATCCACGAAAACTCATTGAAGTTACGCCAGAGGATGTGAGAAAGGTGGCTGAGAAGTTCCTAAAGGATGACAATCTTACCATCGTAAGGATGAAACCATGAAACTGGACACAAGGGAATATGTGTTAAAAAATGGAATAAAGGTTTTTCATGTCCTTAAAAAGGACCTCCCTGTTTTTCTGATGAACTATGTTGTCCGTTGTGGCGCAGGTCACGATCCGGACGAACTCTACGGTCTGGCCTCCATTACAACTGACCTTCTCGAAAGTGGTACGGGCAACCTCAACGAGGTAGATGTTTCAAAGGCCTTTGAGAGTGAGGGGGCCATTTTCACGACAAACACCCTTTACTCGTACTCAAGTATCACATTCAAGGCACTGTCAAAGGACCTGCAGAAGGCTTTAAAACTCCTTTCAAACATCATAACATCCCCGGCCATGAGGGAGGAGGATTTTTTGAGGGAGAGGGAACTCACCATAAACGGTTTCCTTATGGACTTCAGCGAGCCTTCAAAGGTGGCAGAATATGTGTTTCAGGAAAAACTGTACATGGACCATCCCCTTGGACACGATGTTGATGGAAGTATCAAATCCCTGGGAAAAATCACAATTTCCGATGTAAGGGATTTTTACCGAAAGTGTTTCTCGCCGGGGAACAGCTTTATCGTAAGTGTATCAGACATTGAAGATGTCTCTTTTTTGGACGAATTTGTAGGGAACTGGGAAAAAGAAACTTCTGAAAAAGTGGTGATCCCGCCTTTCTCCCCTGATGAGAAAACCAGGGTGATCCTCGTTAATATGCCCGTCAACCAGAGTGTCATAAGGATGGGTTATGTGGGCGTGGAAAGAACATCTCCGGATTTCAACGCCCTCAGGATAGCAAACTATGTTCTGGGAGGCTCGGGCTTTTCCTCAAGACTCGTGGAAGAAGTGAGGACAAAAAGGGGATTTTCTTACAGCGTCCACTCCCTCATAGACCCAGGATTCCCTTTCGAAAACAGGATAATTCCCGGAAGATTTTTCATCGCCTTCGAAACGGGAGTCGAGAGGACCAATGAGGCGATAGATACGGTTTTCCATGTTCTTGAAAAGTTCGTGAGCGAGGGTATAAGTGAGAGAGAACTACAGGAGGCTCGCCAGTACCACGAGGGCAGTCTTCCGAGAAAACTGGAAACCTACTCAAGTGTCGCTGCCACAAGACTCTACAGCGTCCTATTCGGTCTCGATCCCAACTACTTCATACATGACCTCGATGAGATCAGGAACATCTCCCTTGAAAGGGTTAACGATGTTATTAAAAAATTTTTCAAACTCCGGGGTTTCACCGTGGTAATCGTGACAGATCTTTCAAAGTTCCAGCTGAAATCCCCCTACCTTATGGATGGAGAGGTTGAGATATACCCTTACGAAAGTCTGCTTGAAAGGTGATTCTTCCCGAAAAATCTCATCCACCAGACGAAAAGCAGAATAGTTGATAGTGTTTGGGTGACTAACATGGAGATCCATACCCCTTCTACTCCAAGTTGCGTCTGGAAGGCGAGGTAGAGAGAAAGTGGTATTCTGAGAAGCCAGAAGGGTATGGGAACGAAAAAGTTGGGGAGTGTATAACCTGTTCCCACGAAAGCACCTTCGAGGACGACATGGTAAATCATGGGTATCTGGCTGAACGCGTTAATCCTGAGATAGTCGCGAAGGATCTCAAGCGAAGCCCCCTCGTGTAAAAAGGGCTTACCAAAAATGTCAGGTACAGTAAGAAACAATACTCCCATGATGCCGGCAAAGATTCCTGTATGAAGGAAAGCTCTTTTCACCGCCTTCAGGGCTCTTTCCCTCTTACCGGCACCTGTGCTTTGCCCCACCACGGTAGCGACTGCTGTGTAGTAACCCACTCCAAAAAGGTATGTTATACCCTCAATCCTGTTCCCCACTGCCATGGCAGCCACCGCGTTTGTACCGAAATGCGCAACGATTTTTAGAATGTAAAAGTAAATGAGACTGAAACTGATACCTCCCAGACTCACCGGAAAGCCTATCTCGACCGCTTTTATACCCAATTTGAGATCGATCTTCCACTCCTCTTTGAAAATCCTGATTTCAAACCCCGATGTGTTTTTAAACCTCTTCCAGATATACAGAATTCCCACAATCCTCGAAATACCGGATGCCATGGCAAGCCCTGCAAGATCGAGTTTAAAAATCAGAATGAATACAGGATCAATAGCAAGATTCATGATTACCGTCATAATGGTTGCCTCCATGGGCGATCTCGTATCCCCGTATGCCTGTGTTGCTGCACTAACTGCATAAAAAATCACCATGGATGGCAGAAAGAGGAAGGTAACGGAAACATAACTGAATGCCTTTTTAAACACCACCCTTTCAACACCGGTTGTAAGGAGTCCGACTCTGGAGAGTAAAATTCCAGGTACAACCATTGTGGTGAAAAGGAGCGTAAAAAATATGAGAAGTTTTGCAAAGATTCTATTTGCCTCCTCCCGCTCTCCAGATCCCACCTTCTGTGATATCAGGGAAATCATGGAGCTCTCCGCTATGTCAATAAGGGAAAAGATTATCCAGATTATGTAACTTCCGGCTCCCAGGGCGGCAACTGAACGGTCGCCGAGGAAACTCACCCAGAATGCATCACCAAGGTTCAAAAGAAGCTCGGCAAGGCTCGCAACAACGGCGGGAATGGCAAGTCTGAGAAGGACCCTGTCTATTCTCTCCTTCAAAATCCAGTCTTCCATGGGGTATTATGATAATCCCTTACACCCAGATATACCCACACCACTCGTTACAAAGGTGGATTTCTGGAAACCCCAATCCCCCTTCGATAGAAGAGGGATGCTTACCGCTTGAATTTCAATCCTCCTAATTCCCCCTTCTCCAAGGGGGATTTTGGGAAGGGGTAATCTCCCTTCACAGGGAAAGTTCCGGGAATTTCACTTTTAACAAAGGGAGACTGAGGGGAATGTAAAGCGGATCCCCACAGGAAGGCGAGGTTAGAGGTTTAATTTACCGACTTTCTCGGCAATATCTGGCAGGATGGTATCCAGAAACGATGGGCCGTAGTGGGCAAGCCAGTCACCGGCAGTCACGATCAGCGCCGTGTCGTCCCTGAGAATTCCACGCTTTTTCAGTTTCTCTTTAACATCTTCAAGTGAAGGAACTTTGTGGGGTTTGGGATCGTAGAGGATGAGATCCGGTTTCCCCTTAATGATTTTCTCATCTTCGGGTGTGAAGTACGCTCTATCGTCGTCACTGAAAATGTTTTTAAGCCCCATCCAGTTGAGTCCTGCACTTATATAGCTTGGTCCACCCACTGTGATGGATTCACCGAGATCAATTTCAACATAGGTCCTGATATCAAACATATCTTTGAGGCTCGTAAACTTTTTTTCGATCTCAAAAATTAAGTTTCTTGCTCTGTCCTGAACTTTCAGAATGACACCAAGCAGGTGGACGCCAGAAAGGATTTCCCATGGATCCGGTGGAAGAGGGAGAGAGAATACCGGGTACCCTTTCTGGTAAAGTTCTTTTGCTATTTTTGTCTCCACGCCGCCTGTGGTTATGATGAGGTCAGGAGAGAGGTTATCGAGTCTTTTGTAATTTACATACAGGTAGGATCCGACTTTTGGGAATTTTTTTGTTTCTGGGGGTCTATGGCAGAAAGCGGAGAGGCCGACGATTCTATCCTGTAAGCCGAGTCTAAAGAGGGTATCGGTGATACTTGGTGCGAGGCTGACGATTCTTTGAGGGTGGTCGGGGAGTTCTACGAACTCCCCGACCACCCTGTTAAATGCCCTCACAACTTTGGAAGATATGTTTTTATCTCGTAATCAGTTACCTGCGTCCTGTAAGCCTCCCATTCAGCCTTCTTGTTCTTGATGTACTTTTCAAAGACCACATCTCCCAGTGCCTCTTTCACTACCTCACTCTTCTCCATCTCCTGAATTGCGGCATAAAGGTTACCCGGAAGGGAGTCAATTCCGAGTTTTTCCTTCTCCTCCTCGCTGAGGTGGAAGATATCCTGCTCTATTGGATCAGGGAGGGGATACTGTTTCTCAACACCTCTGAGACCGGCCTCAAGCATAACCGAGAAGGCAAAGTACGGGTTGGTCGCAGGATCCGGTGACCTGTACTCAAGGCGACACGATTTGTGTTTCTGGGGCTTGAAAGCCGGTACCCTTACAAGGGCTGACCTGTTTTTTCTACCCCAGGATATATAAACGGGTGCCTCGTATCCGACCACCAGCCGCTTATAAGAGTTCACCCACTGGTTCGTCACCGCCGTTATTTCCTTTGAATGGGTGAGAAGTCCTGCAAGAAACCCCCTTCCCACTTCCGAGAGGTTGTAAGGATCGTCGGGAGAATAGAAGGCGTTTTCGTCACCCTTAAAGAGGGACTGGTGGACATGGAGTCCGCTTCCGTTCATACCAAATATAGGCTTGGGCATGAATGTGGCGTAAAGTCCATGTCTGCGGGCAACTTCTTTTACTATGGCCTTGGTAATGATTAGTTGATCAGCCATCTTGAGAGCATCCTTGTACCTGAAGTCAATCTCGTGCTGCGAGTTTGCCACCTCATGGTGTATGGCCTCAAGTTCGATACCTATGGATTTCAGCACTTTAAATGTCTCTTCCCTTGCGCTGGAGGCCTCATCGAAGGGGAAAACATCAAAGTAACCTTCCTTATCAAGCGGAAGTGGCGCCTTGTCACTGGGAAAATAGAAATACTCGAGCTCCGGTCCAACATAGTATGTAAAACCCTTCTTTGAAGCCTTTTCAAGATTTTTCTTCAAAACATAACGGGGATCTGACTCGAATGGTGTCCCGTCAGGATAATAAATGTCACAGAGCATAACGGCTGTTTTTACACCACCCACATCCCATGGTAATACGAAAAATGTGTCGAGGTCAGGCTTCGCAATCAGATCAGACTCTTCTATTCTGACAAAGCCCTCAACAGATGAGCCGTCAAAACCTATCCCTTCCTCAAGGGCACGATCCAGCTCTGACACGGAGATGGTAAACCCCTTTATCTGACCCAGGATGTCAACGAACCACAGCCTTACGGCCTCTACCTGCTCTTTTTTTATTACATCCCTTACCTCTGATTCAACCATTTTAAACACTCCTCCTATTGGATTTTGCACCTGGTTTAAAATCTTCTGGAAAAACGAACTTTCAAATCCCCTGGATATTTATTCAGAAAGAGCTTTTATTTATGTTAAAGCCCGACGAAAGGATTTTCAAATTCTGGATGAGGGTGTTCGAAAAATATTTTTCTCCATAAACTTATTCCCCATCTAAAGGTGTTTATAAGAGGTAAACATCCCCCTTACTCCCCCTTCTAAAGAAGGGGGATTTTTTCTCTCAAAATCCCCCTTGGTGAAGGGGGAGACAGGGGGATTGAAATTTAAGCGTTTAACATCCTCCTTCTGAAGGAGGAGGATTATTCGAACAGCCACAATTCTGGGTTGTCACTCCGTCCGGCGAGGCACCTTATCAGTTTCTTGATCAAAAAATTTCCGATTAATCTTTGAATTTCAATGTGAGGATGTGAGAGAGTTCCCCGCATTTAGTTGCAATTTCAAGGTCGTCGTTTCTGAAGGTGGAGGACTGTTCAACGATCTTTTTCCCATCAGAGGTCCTGTATAGATAAACATTCAGGGTGATTTGCTCTCCTGTGAGTTTTACGGCGCCGAACACGAAGTAATCGGCTGAAACAGCCTGTGCAACATTCATGGCAATGTTGTAGCTCATGTTTTCATAGGATTTTATACCCTGTCCCTGTACTGCCCGATTGATCTCCTTGATGTCCTTAACATCAAATCTGGAACTGCCTTTGAAGCCGTTGTAAATTGCAGATTGAATTTTTCCTCCGAGACCGGCTGAGTGTGCGTCTGCATTCAACTCTTTGAAAGGCACTACAGCGAGGGTCTTCTTTCTGCCAAATGCCGTTGCTACAGTACCCTTGTTGAGTTCGTCGAGTACTACCTGGGTGAGATCGTCTTCAGCCTTTACAAACAGGATTTTTTCGTCGGATTTGTCCAGAATGGCAGAATAACCCATTTCAGCGGCAATCTTTGCTATGACCTCTTTTACCCGCTCTGCGTAGGGATCAACGAGTCTTTTTGTGTACTTTTCGAGTTCGCCGTTTTCACCCCATATCTTTCTGATGTATTCGTTGTACTCTTTTCTCTTCAGGCTTATCTCCTCCTGTTTTCTCAGGATCTCGTCTGCGGTCATCATGGGTAGCTGTTTGTAAAAAGCATTTTCAAGGCTATCGAGTGAGGCCCTGATACTATCTCTCTTCGCCTCCCATTCCCTGACTCTGGAGTTCAACTCCCTTTTTGCATCCCTCAGGTCGTAGTAGCCGCTGGCTATTCTTTTCATGTCAACAAATCCGATCCTTGTTCCCGCTGAAAACGCAAGACCAGCTGCGATTATGGAAAGAAATACAACCCTTTTCACCTGAAGACCTCCGATTGCTTTTTAAAAATTATAAAGGCGCACCCATCGGGTTGGCCAATTTGTTCATCATTTATTCCCGTGGATGAGAATCCGTGTTTTCTCAGAGTCTCTTACGAAGGGGGATTCCATCTTCCTGTATCCCCCTTGGAGAAGGGGGATTTAAGGGGATTGAAATTTTAAGCGGTTTGCATCCCCCTTGGTCCCACTTCTGAAGAAGGGGGATGTTTCGTAAAGCCTCAGGGCGTGCCTTGACAGACTGTCTGGATGTTTGCATAATATGACTGACTGGTCATTCTAATTTCGGGAGGTGTGAAATGAACGACAACAAGAAGGAAAAAATTTTACTTGCCGCCCAGGAACTCTTCTCGGATAGAGGATTTCATGAAACCACCGTTGAAGAAATCGCCAAACACGCCGGCGTCGCCAAAGGCACTGTTTACATCTACTTTGAATCCAAAGAACAGCTCTTTAAAGAGGTGATCAAGACCGGATTTAAAGAACTCACCAGAATACTCGAAGAAAAACTGGAAACCACCAATGACCCCATCCAGAAAATTAAATTCATCGTTGAAACCTACTTCAACTACTTCGATGTCAACAGGTCCCTTTTCAGACCTCTCATGATGGGAGAAATCGAGATAAAAAAGAGACCATCACATCAGAAACGAAGAAAGTACATTGAAAATTACAAGAAAAATATCAGAAGACTCGCCGAGATAATGGAAGAGGCCATTGAAAAAGGCTTTTTTAAACCCGTGGATCCCCTGCACCTCTCGCTTGCCCTCGCCGGAATAATGGAAAAGTTCATATTCTTCGGGATCGAAGAAGGTCAGAGTTTGAAAAACCTCCCTGACATGGCATTCAATATCTTTGTTAAGGGAGCCATAAAGGAGGGTGTTGAACTATGAATCCTATCCTCCTTGTATTAATCCTGTCTGCCGGGCCTCTTAAAATTTCAATGGACAGGGCCGTCCGGATAGCCCTTAAAAATAACCTGACTTTAAGGGCGAAAAAACAGGAGCTCTTTATGGCAGAGCAGGATGTACTGAAGGCACGAAGTTCCCTTTACCCCACCATAAAGGGACAGGCAACCTACACAAGGTTGAGCGAAGAGCAAAAGACCACGATGCTCTCAGGACTGAGACTCTCACCAACCGGTAACCCCCGTATTCCCTTTATGATTGCTCCTGAATTCAGTGAGATAAAAACTACATACTTCAATAACTACGGCCTCTCGCTTTCCGTATCACAGCCCATTTTCACCTGGGGTGCTCTCAGGGGAGCGTACAGGCTAAGCCAGAAGAAGCTCAAATCTGTTAACCTCGAGGTAAGGTCAACCTCACTTGAGATTGAGGAAAAGGTGAGGGAAAGTTATATTAACCTCCTCCTTGCACGAAGGTCTCTGGATCTCCTTCAGCAGACAGAAAGTGAACTCAAGGAAAATCTTAAATCAACGAGAGAGCGATACCAGGCCGGTTACGCCAGCGATTTTGAGCTTCTAAGGGCAAAGGTCCAGCTCAGGTCAATAGAGCCGCAGATCATTCAGGTTAAGGGACAGATCAAAGTGGCAGAAGACGCCTTTAGAAACCTCCTTGGTTTACCTGACACTGTAGAGTTTGAGTTAACCGATAGCCTCTACCATGAGAGTATCAACCAGTCCCTGGACAGTTTAATACAGGAGGCCTACAGGTCACATGTATCCATAAGACTTATGGAGGAGAACATCAGGCTACTTGAGGAATCCATAAAGCTTCAGAGAAAGAGAAATTTGCCCACCATATTTTACAGCTGGAATTACAAGTACCAGAGACCTTTCGGTATGCAGGACGAATGGCACGGCATGTGGACCTTTACACTGGGGGCATCCTGGAATCTATTTGATGGCGGTGCAAACAAAGCCGATGTGGCCAGACTCAACTACCAGCTTAAAAGTCTTAAAATATCTCTCAAGAGTGTCAAAAATGGTATAAAACTGGCCGTAAAAAATTACTATACCAGCCTCCTCTCGCTTGAGGAGAGTCTAAAGTCACAGGAATCCAATCTCGACCTTGCGAAAAGGGCTTACGAGATGGCCAAAAAACAGTACGATGAAGGTTACGCCACTTCTCTGGATGTGCTGAACGCAGAGATTAAGTATGCCCAGGCAAGGTTGAATTACCTTAAAACTCTTGCCCAATACATGATTACCCTGACAAGACTCAATTACAGTGTCAGGGGTGGAATTGATAAATCCTTTTAAGGAGGATGAGCCATGAAAAAGTTATTTCTTGGAATTTTGATCATCTCTTCCCTTTATGGACAGAACAGAACAAGGGCGCTTGTGAAAGCAACGACGGTAAAAAAAGGAGACATCGCCGTTCGTTATGTTTACTTTGGCATGGTTACGAGCAGCAAGGAGGCCATGATTTATCCTGATATGCCAGGAGAGGTTGAAAAGATTCTCGTAAAAGAGGGAGACCGAGTAAAAAAGGATCAGCTACTGGTACTGATTTCAAGGGACATACCCGGACTCGAGTATAAACCTCTGAAAGTGAAGTCAACCATCAACGGGATCGTGGGCTTCATATATGTTAAGCCGGGTCAGAAGGTTGCCCAGCAGGTGCCCCTCATGTACATAGTGGACCCTGAAGGTTTGAGAGTGGAGATTCTCGTCCCACAGAACGACCTTTCCTTCATAAAACCCGGAAAAGAAGTTCTGATCGTCCTGAGCGGAGACACGCTCACAGGTTATGTGAAAAGGATTTCACCTGTTATTGATCCTAAAACCAGGCAGGCAAAGGCGTATGTTACACCCGGGAAGAGGGCACGGAACTCACTCAGACCGGGCATGTTTGTTAAAACCCTTATATCAAAAGAGGAAAGCAGGAATACCCTCTATGTTCCACTCAGTGCCGTGGTAAAAGAAGGGGACAGGACCGTGGTTTTTAAAGTGGTAAGTGGAGTTGCAAGGAAAACTGTCGTCCAGACGGGAGTGAAG
>JALSOY010000166.1 GCA_026986235.1 Caldifarciminota bacterium | reverse complement strand
GGGAAAGTTGAGCTTTAATTTTAAGGTACCTGACACTCCCTTTGTAAATCTTTTAACCACCCTCCCGTCAACAGTGTAAAAAGTCAATTCAACCGGGGTATCGTCGGATGTGAGAAACACCGTGCCCCTGGTGACCGTGGGGAAGAGGAGTGGCCTTTTTAACGGGCTATCCGTTGACCTCCCTGAGGGTATGAAATTGATGAATCCTGTCCTTGCATAATTGTATTTTTCCACAGGGAAGAGAAGTCGTGAGGGTGAAGCGGGAGTCCTGGTTTCAAGCACCCATACACTGTCAAAGGTGCTTGCAACAATGACATCAAGGAAACCGTCTCCATCAATGTCGTCAAGAACAGGAATGGAGTATCCAGGTGACTCAACGAGGTTAAAGGGAAACCCGGGTGTTATGGAGCTGTCGAGTTCAACGGAAAAGAGTCTGCTTCCAAGGAGACTTTCGAACAGGATTTCCGGGACCCGGTCGTTATCAATGTCTCCCACAACCGGCTCCTTCAGATAATACTCAGATCCTGGAAATTCCATGTTTAGTAAAACGGATCCACGAGAGGAGATGACCTTTACTCCTCTCTCTGTCGTTCCTACGATGTCGAGCTCACCGTCAAAGTTTACATCCGCTGCGACAACCGTGCGGAAACCTTCATCTGAAACGAGGAGGTTACCCTGATGGTCAAAGAGTTTTACAGTCCCGTTATCGTTAATCAAGATCTCGTATCCGTTCAGATCTCTTCTGAAATCGCCCACGACAGGTGGTGAAGCGATTCTGGATTCCAGTGGTATTAAAAGGAGTGTGTCACCTGAGGATGAGAAAACACCAAAGTAGAGGTGACCGTTTGTGTAGATTCCCACACCAATATCGTTGATCAGGTCCCCATCGTAGTCGAAGATCACAGGCGACCCGGCTTTCCACCAGTTCCCTACATTCAGAAAAATTCCAGAAGAATCGAGGTATCCTGATCCATCATTCCGAAATATGTAGAGATCGGAAGACTGGTCGTTTATAACTATTTCCGGACTGCCATCACCGTCAAGATCACCGATGGCAGGTGTAAAAAGCGTTCCCCTTCCCGTGTGTACAGGCCAGCCGGGTAACTCTGAGCCATCGCCGTTAAAGGCGTGGACCTCATTTGAAGACCTGAGGGTAACTATGGCCTCGTCTTCACCGTCTCCGTCGAGGTCAGCCATCGCAGGTGAAGCCCATATCTCGCCTCCGAGGAATACGGGCCATCCATCTGCAATCCTGCCGTCGGAGTGGTAGAGGTAAACATAACCGTAGGGGAAACTCGCGATCAGTATCTCTTTGCCCGGGTATGCTGTATCGAACTCTCCCGCCACAGGTGATCCATAAACTCCACCCTCTGCATACACGGGAAAGCCGTTTTTAACAGGAAAGTTGGGATAGATCTGTACCTCTTCTCCAGGTTCACCACAGAAACCACCGGAATCAACAACTGCAATTCTGTAGTTAGAAACTGTATTCATACTGTCATAAAACCAGCCCATTCTGGTGAAACCGGCAAGGCGGTAAGGTCCACCACTTTCACGGAAGATGGCATATCCACAGGCACCTTCAACAGGTTCCCATGTAAGCCTCACTCCTCCCTGAAGTGGGGTGTAAGACACATGCCCCACGCTGTAAGTGTTCCCTATCCTGATCCAGGCAGTGTCCGACGAGAATCTGTCAACCACAAAAATCCCCACGGTACTGTCAAATGCATCGGTTAACCGGATACTGAGCCCTGAAACCTCCATAATACCATGGGAACCCAGTGAATCTTCCACGAGGGAATCCACTACGGTGTAGTTTCCCGGAAGAATGCCTGCATTGAAACTCCTGCTTCCATAACTTCCGTCATTGGAAATACCCACATGAATGTTCATCAGAGAGTCACCTGTCACCCTCATGTATATGATAGAGAGGTCAGATCGCTTTACGATTCCCTGAATGCTGTCAGACGCAACGGTATCCTGTCCCACACAGTAAAGGTGGATTTCAAAACTTTCCATATCACCTGCACTTTGATCCACCACAAAAGAGAGGCTATCGGTTACGAGAATAGAATCACCGGGATCAATCCTTTCAACATAAAACTCTCCATTTAAAATCCGGACACAGGGATCGGCTGAAACTGCAACGACACTGAAGTCGCCTGCTGCATCACCACCAGCATTGGTGATACCCACGACCACCGATACTGTATCTCCTGGCAGGATAACACCATGGGAGAATCCCGATCCAAAAAATCTGACAACAGGTCCATTGTAGTTAATTGTGAGGGTATCAAGGAAATTCTGGTAGCCGTCCTTTTCAACGAAAATGCTCATCCCACCGGGTCTGATACTCACGATGGCAACTCCACTGTCACCTGTCTCACCGGTTGAAAGGAACGAACCTTTAGAATAAACGACCACGGTGGCCTGAGGTACGGGATTTCCCAGAGAATCTCTGACTTCAACGGTGAGAAGTGAGTCAGAGGCACTGACATTTACCCTGAGGGGCTCTGGATATCCTGTCCAGAGTTTTAGAGTGGGGTCTCCGAAAAGCTCGTAAGAGAACACAACATACCTGTAGTTAATAAAACTACCTGCAAAATTAGCGTATCTTGTTCTCGTGAGGAAGTCGAGATCTCCCATCCTCCTGTTGCCGTGTCTGAAAAGCTGGCCGTAAAAGTATTTGTTCAGGTTTGCCGTTATTGCAGGATAGTTTAACCTCGTTGTTGCATAAACACCTATTGCCCCCGTTGAATCAAGTATCAGGTGCTCTGCGAGGGCGTCTGTATCAAATCCACCAATGTGGCATGTGACTATGTCGTAAAACCCAGGTTTATCGTAGTTCAACAGTCTGTTGTCAACATCGTAATTGGTCATGGGTCTCCTCGGCGTGAAGTTGATAAGCATCCTGTCAAAGGATTGTGCGTGGAGGTTGCCATAAACGAATCCTGATCCTGTAGAGAGGGAGTCAAGGACCTCATTTTTGTCGTTACTATGAGAAGATGTTTCGAAAAATTCCAGCTTCTCAAATTCAGCAGGGAAGGAGTCCTCAAGGGAGATGCAGTACTGCGCACCTGATCCCGGGGTGGTAATGTCGGATCCGATGAAAGTTGCCCTGTTCAGTTGTGGATAGGGTGAGAACATGTAGGACCTGACTTTTTTTAAATAGTTTCTCACATCCGAAGAACTTTTTACAGGTAATCTTGAGACTACTACATCAGGAGAGACATCCACACTGTCGGAAAACTCGCCAAAAAGTGAGTCTCCATCTGCATTAAAGTCTCCGTCAAGACACATGTAATAGAAGTCTGATGGGATAAAGTCATCTGCCATCCCGCTTATGGGAATGTACAGGACTCGTGCCGGTATAACATCGTTGTCAGCTGCAAGCAGAAAGTAACGGGTACCGGATTCGTGGTAGTATCTGATGAAGTTTCTTATTTTCTCCTGAATATCGGAGCCTGCAAAGTTTGATTTGACATAGGAAATGGGGAAAATAGTGGTGGTCACTCCGGTTTTCCACTTTAGATCAACAAAATCCTGAAATACCTCCACGAGGGAGTCTTCTGTGAGGATAACGAAATCGTAGCTAAAATTTTTCCCCTCCTGGAGATCAATAAATCTGGAGTGAAGTAAGGAAAATAAAATAAGAATCCCCATCCAGACACCCTTCTGCAGACCCATTTTACTCCCTCCCGGTTTATTCTTTAGAAATGCCGGTGATTTTTATCTCGGTTACAGGCTGCCTGTGTCCCTTCTTTCTCTTGTAGTTTTTACGCCTTTTGAATTTAAAGACGGTGATCTTCGGTAGCTTTTTGTGGGCAACTACCTCAGCTTCAACTTTAACATTGTCAAGATACGGTTTCCCGATCAGGATTTCTTCGTCATTTTTGTATAGTAGTATTCTGTCAAATGTAATTTTATCGCCCACTTCGTTTTTTATCTTGGGAATTATCAGAGTATCGTTTTCCCTGGCTATAAACTGCATTCCACCGGCTTCGAGGACCACATACATTTTTCCTTTCCTCCTTTATTGATTTTGTGGATTCTGTGGAGCCTGAATGGGTGGCAGCTGGATGCCACCTTTCTTCACCTCTTTTTCAATTACGCTACCTGTCCTCTGGGAGGGCGAATGAAGGAGTGAGAGTATTAAAGAAAGTGTCAGGAAAATGGCCCCCAGTGCAGCGGTTAACTTGGTAAAAAATGTGGGGGCTCCCCTCACTCCGAGTATGTTTTCCACTCCAGCTCCACCTATACCGGTTGATAGACCACCCTCTTTGGGCTCCTGCAGAAGAATTACGACAACCATTAAAATTACCGTTACGAGATAAATTACCACAAGAATCTTGTAAAGCATACAAACTCCTCCCTCTTCTCTAAATGATTTTCCTTGCAGCGTTTTTGATTATTGCAAGAAAGCTGTCTGCATCCAGGGATGCACCTCCCACGAGAGCGCCGTCAATGTCATCCTCCGATGTGAGGTCGTAAACATTTCCCGGCTTTACACTGCCTCCGTAGAGGATGGGGACATTGATGGCGATCTCCCTGTTAAACATCTTTTCTATGGTATCTCTGATGAATGCGTGCATCTCCTGGGCAAGTTCGGGTGTGGCCGTTTTCCCGGTCCCTATCGCCCATACCGGCTCGTAAGCGATGATTATATCCTCCATGTCTCCCACAGGTATCTCTTTTAAAATAGAAATCTGACGGGCTACCACTTCTCTGGCCTTTCCACTCTCCCTCTCCTCAAGGGTCTCCCCCACACAAAGGATGGGTTTCATCCCGTGCCTTAAAACGGCCTTCACCTTTTTTAATACGGTTTCGTTGTCCTCGTGAAAATACTTTCTCCTCTCAGAATGTCCTACGATGACATACTCAACACCTATGTCTTTCAACATAACCGGGGAGATTTCACCTGTGTATGCCCCTCTGTCCTCATAAAAGACATTCTGGGCTCCCAGCCTGATCTCACTCTCTTCCAGTGCCTTTGAGACGGGGGAAAGGAGGGTATAAGGAGGATGAACCACGACTTCGTAATAACCATCGGGTTCATACCCTGCCTTCAACATCTCCACGAGCTCAAGACCCTCGGTAAGGGTTTTATGCATTTTCCAGTTTCCTGCTATAATCCTCTTTCTCATGGGCATTAATTTTAATTCAGCTAAAAAATATAGTCAAACACAGTGATGAGGCTGTTCGAAAAATCCCCCTTCTTCAGAAGGGGGAACTAAAGGGGGATGTTTTCCGATTGAAATTCAATCCCCCTAAATCCCCCTTCTCCAAGGGGGATTTTTGAGAATTCCTCTCCCCCAGCAAGGTGACTCAAGGGGGATGATAACCGAAAAATCATCTCTATCTGCAAATTAAGTTGAAAAAGAGAGATACTTTTCGAACCCCCTCAACACAGTGATTGACCGGATTGATTTCGGCGTTTAAAATAATTGACCATATTAGTCAGAATTATGTTGAAACTTTCGACGAAAATTTTATACGGTTTAAGGGCAGCAATAACAATTGCGCAGAACGAGGGTGCCCCCCTCTCTGCCCGTGAGATATCCATATCACAGGGGATTCCCGAGCAGTATCTTGAGCAGATTCTGGTTAAGCTCAGAAAGGCAGGGATTCTCGTAAGTGTCAGGGGACCCGGTGGAGGTTATAGGCTTTCAAGATCTCCAGAGGAAATATCAATCTACGAGATCGCTACCGGCCTTGAGGGTCCCATAGGTCTTGCAAAGTGTCTGGATCCAGAAGAGGATTACGAATGTGACAGAAAAAACAACTGCATTGCCCGTCTCGTATGGTCCCACCTTCAGGAGCAGATAGAAAACACCCTCAAAAACCTCTCCCTAAAGCAGGTTCTTGAAGAGGCCAGGGATCAGGGTATTATCGAGCCTCTGGAGTCAGAAATACCCTGATCAGCGTTTCAAAAACTCGATTATCTCGTTTATGTCCGGTAGCTGAGGGATGTCGTAAAGTTTCGTAAAGATCACTTTCCCCTCTTCGTCAAGAATGATGTTGGCACGGTTGGAAAATCCTTTTTCCTCGTTGAAAACTCCGAGTTTCCTGGCAAGTTCGCCGTGTGGCCAGAAGTCTGAAAGTAAAGGTGTTCTCTTTATTCCAATGGCGTCAGCCCATGCGTGTTTACAAAAAGTACTGTCCACGCTTATCCCAAGTGCCACGGCGTTGAGTTTCTCAAATGTCTCATAATGTTTCTCAAGATCCTTCATCTGATCTCTGCAAACGGGTGTCCAGGCAAGGGGGTGAAACGAAAGGATCACCCTTTTCCCCCTGTAGTCGGAAAGCCTTACATCGTTACCATTCTGATCCTTGAGGATGAAGTCCTCAATCTTTTCTCCGATTTTTACCATATTTACCTCCTATTTGAACATTTTTTCAAACCTGTGGATCTGTCCGTTTACGGTTTTAAATAAAATGTAATCCTCACCCTCTTCCTGAATCCATCCTATGTATGTCCTGTGTCCGTCACAGTCCCTGAAACTCACAAGGTGTGATGGATTCACGCCCATTTTGTCGATGTAACTTTTGATCTCATCTCTGGACAGGGATATTACCCTCAGATGAAATATGGTTCTCTGGCTTCCACCCATAATGGGTGCCTTCCAGATAAACTTTTCCATGGGTTTTACTATCATTTTCATCCCCCCGTAGTTTTGCCCGTTATAAGTTTTTTATACCACAAAAACCACGGTGTGTCCAGGAATCCGATCACATTTTTACTCACGATTTGACCGATAATCAGAGGAAGTATGGGCATTGTGCCGAGGAATGCGAGGGTGACAAATATTACGCTGTCAAGTGTGAGATCAATTACATCACTTGCCACACTTCTGAGCCACACCTGACGGTGGAATCTATTCTTCAAAAAGTCAAAGACGAGGGCGTCAAGGTTCTGGCAGATGAGAAAGGAGATCCAGCTTGCGACAGTTATCCTTATGCTCAGAGTAAATAGGGCTTTCCAGGGCTCTTCGTATCTGAAAAAGGGAGCGGGTGATAGGGAGTTCATCATCAGTATGAAAGTGATGAGTAAAATCTGGGATACGAAGGCGATGAAAATGGCGAGATGGGTTTTCCTCCTCCCGTAAACCTCGTTGATCATGTCAATGGCCTGGGAGATGAACGGGTATATGAAGATGGCTGAGGGGGCGAAAAACCTGTAGAGTTTGAGATCAAAAACGACGATTCTGGTTGCGAAAATCTGTGATGCCGTTAAGTAGAGCACATACATGGCAGTAAGGGTGGCAAAACCGACTTCACTGTACCTCTTTACTATGTACGCGCTGAAATATGTAACTATGGTGAGAGAGGCGATCCAGTAAATCCAGACCAACTTTCACCCCTCCTTTTCCGTCACCTCGCCTTCTTCCCTTGAAACTGTGACCTCTATGCCTCCACGAATATTTACGAATAACTCTATCTTTAGATATTTCGGTGCTATAGCCTCCTTTATATCTTCAAAGATACGGTTCAGCAGGGCCTCGTGGGTCGTCCTCACGCTCCTGAATCCGACGAAGTAGTATTTGAGACTTTTAAGTTCCACCACCTTTTTATCGGGAATGTAGATTATCCTGATCTTGTAATAATCCGGGTTTCCGGAAAAAGGACAGAGTGCCGTTAACTCCTCGGTAAAGATTTCCACCCTGTAATTCCTTCCTGGATACTCGTTATCAATTGCGATGAGTTTCTGCTCCATGGTTGACCTCCAGGGAAAATGTTGGTCTTTACTATAAGCTAAAAGATCTGAAATCTCAAAGAAGTGCACTTCCTTGAATGTGAGAATTTAAAGGGTTAAAATCCCATTTATGCAGAGGATTTTTATCCTGATTGGACTTCCTGGATCAGGCAAGACCACCCTTGCAAGGGAGCTGGTTTCAGAAGATCCCTTACATACCATCAGGGTTTCCATGGACGACATACTCCAGATGACCACCTTTTACAATTTTATAAGGGAAAATGTTCACCTCTACCACGAATTTGAAACTTCCATGTATATCACTGCCATCACCCGTGGGTTTAGCGTGATCGTTGATCGGACAAACATCGACAGGGGGACGAGGAAGAGATTTCTAAAACCGCCCATGGTAGCAAGGGACATTGCCTCTGTAATACTTGAAAGATACATACAGGAGAGAATGAGCCTCTTTCCCGAACCGGATGACAGGATTTTTGAGCGAATATTCAAAAGTTTTGAAGGAAAAGATGAACTCACTTCAAAGATCGTTGAGGGATTCAGGAAGTTTTACCTATCCACTCTTACACCATCTCTGTACTCTGAGAGAATGGACTTTTTAAGTGTTTTAAAGACCGTGTCGAATCTCAGGATAACAGGAATTTACTTTGACATACCGGTGGATGTCTGTATTGAACGCAGGGTCAATGATCCTGAAGTGCGTGGTGAGGGCATAGACTGGGAGTCAGTTATTAAAAGAATGGCGGAAAAGATAGAGGCTCCAGAACCCAATGAGGGTTATGACGAGCTTGAGGTAATAACTTTATAGGGGTTTTGCCCCGCCCCTGCGGGGCGGGGCAAAACCCCTATTCAGGATAAACTGAGACGAAGACCCTGTTTTTTCTCTTTTCAAACTTTACTACTCCATCCACCAGAGCAAAGAGGGTGTCGTCACTCCCCCTTCCAACATTGTAACCGGGATGGAATCTTGTTCCGCGCTGACGGACCAGTATGTTTCCTGCCTTTACAAACTGCCCCTCGTATCTTTTAACTCCGAGCCTCTTGGAGATAGAATCTCTACCGTTCTTTGTACTGCTCTGTCCCTTCTTATGAGCCATTTGTAATCACCTCCGTGTTACTTTCTTACCTTTTTGGATTTAAGTCTCTTTAATCTAAACTTGTCTTCCCTTTCACGGTCCTCAAGGACCTGTCTTATAAATTTCACCTGTGCCTTCAGATCGGGTATAAGCCTCTCCTCGAGGGCGTTTACCCTCCTCGTGGTTTTTTTGATCTCGTTCCCCAGCTTCTTCAGTTTTATCTCCATGGGTGCCATTCTTACGATAAGGTTAACAATATTCTCGAACGCCTCTGCAGTAAGGTCTATCCTTGAGGTAATGGATAGTGGCGAATACCCTCTTTCCAGGATGCTTCTTCGCATCTCAGTTCCTTCAATACTCGGGAGTTTAACGCCCCAGACCCTCTTCTCTTCGATCTTGAGAAGGTACTCTCTTCTGGCTGCAAGGGCAGCTGATTCAAGTCTTTCAGCTCCGTCAACACCAAGGGCAATGGCAAGAACAGAGACCGCCTTCCTCAGGTTTTCATCGAGCTCTTTCCTGTCCTTTAATATCGGCTTTATGAGGTCCATAAACTCACGCAACAACGCATCCCTTTTGTTCTTCAATAAGGATGCACCCTGCTGGGCTATCTTGATCTGCCTCTTCCTTATCAGGAGATTCATCCGAGTAGGGCTGACTTCACTCATGGTGCTATTTAAGTTAATGTAAACCTTCTTTATTGTCAATTTTGGGAGGCAGATTCACCAATATCAAAGGCCTCCGATTATATCTTTCATACTGTTTATATACGCCCTGAACGCCTTCCGGCCTTCTTCTGTGAGTCTGTATATGGTCTTCGGTTTTTTCCCCACGAACTTCTTCTCCACCTGTATGTAGCCGGCCTCCTCGAGTTTTGTAATGTGAGCCGAAAGATTTCCTCTCGTTAGCCCTGTGGTATTCAAAAGGTAAAGGAAATCAGCCTCTTTCAGCTCATGAAGTATAGCCATAATGGCGAGCCTGGATGGTTCGTGAATCAGTCTGTTGATCTTTTGAATCTCAGAGAAAATCTTATCCATGCCTGCTCTCCATTTTCCTTCTGAAACTTTTCCAGGAGATTACTCCTGTGACCAGCAGGAAAATCCCCGATGTGATGAGAATCAGTTCAACCGCATCACTGAAATTCACCTTACAGGCGGCAAGAAAAATTCCTGTCAAAATTGAAAAGATGCCTGCAAAATAGAATCTTCTGAGTCCGGAGAATCGGGAAATTTCGACAAATATGCTGAAGGGAACAACTGATATCAAAAAATCTCCAGAGGGGCTTCTGTAAAACATAATTGACAGGATAAAGAAGAGGATGGCAACAAGAACAAAGATCCCTCCGCTCCTTCTTCTTGCAGGAGATGCATAACCGTATTCAGGCCACACGAATCTTGCTTTGATGGCCCTTACGATCCTGTTTCCAGTGAGTACGAGAACTAAGAGTAATACGACCCGGAGTAAATTTAAAAACGCACCGATACCACCACCCAGGCGGCTGGATAGGATACCAACCGTGCCGATTAAAATGAGACCTGAACCCACAACTGCCTCCACAACACCATCATCCCACCAGGATGCCCTCGCCTTTTTGATCCAGAT
>JALSOY010000165.1 GCA_026986235.1 Caldifarciminota bacterium | reverse complement strand
GGTCTGCCCTTCAGGAGAGCGCGGGCCTTGGCACCAAGGATAAGGTACTGTGAGGCCCGGGGGCCTGCCCCATAGTGGACATACTCTTTCACAAAATCCGTGGCAAACTCGTCTGCAGGTCTTGAGGCTCGGACCATTTTGACCGCAAATTCTACGACATTGTCGGCTACAGGTACCTTTCTCACAAGTTCCTGTGCTTCAAGCAGTTCCTGGCGTCCGAGAACTTTCTTGAGTTCCAAATTTTGAACCCCTGTGGTAGTCCTTGCAATTTCAACCTCTTCAGAGTAAGAGGGGTAATCTATCAGAATATTAAACATAAACCTATCTAACTGGGCTTCCGGGAGAGGGTATGTACCTTCCTGCTCAATTGGATTCTGTGTAGCGAGTACAAAGAAGGGTTTCTCAAGCTCATAGGTGTTTCCCCCGGCAGTGACCTTCAGTTCCTGCATAGCCTCAAGGAGGGCAGACTGAGTTTTGGGCGGTGTCCTGTTGATCTCGTCGGCAAGAATCATGTTGGCAAAAACCGGACCTTTCACGAACTTGAAGTACCTTCTACCCGTTGCGGGATCCTCTTCAATTATGTCTGTACCAATAATGTCTGAAGGCATGAGATCGGGTGTAAACTGGATTCTCGAGAATTTTAGATCCAGAATTGATGCGAGGGACTTAACGAGCAATGTTTTTGCAAGCCCGGGGACGCCGATTATCAAAACATGGCCACCGGACAGAATGGCGATCAGTATCTTTTCAATAACCTCTTTCTGACCAACAATGACCCTGGAGAGCTCTTCGTTGATGGAAGACTCAATACGGGCGATAACCTCAAAAATCTCTTTATCAGTCATGGGGTGTATTATAAGTTAACGCATAAAGACGCTCAATCTCAAATGTCCTGACCTCTTCCCTGTCTATTCCCAGTTTTTCAGATAGAAATTTTAGAATGCTAAAATTGGTGGCGGGTGCCTCAACGAATAGCTGCTCTTTATCAGCAATTACCTTTATCCCATCGTCTCCGTTGGATTTTACCAGACCCGTGTAATCCCCGGGTAATTTGACCCTGTAGAAAACTTTATTAACTCTCTGCCAGTCTGGCTTTTTCTCAACTCCTATTGCCTTTTTTAAGTTGAGCCCCGGGACCAGGAAGGAAGAGGCTTTTTTGATCACTTCATCTGTTATCTCAGTGTAAGTTTCGAGAAAGATGGGTTCATTCTCAGTTGTCGCACCGAGTATTAAGGATGGTGCTGAACTGATCGACGGTCTTGGAACAAAATCACCCCTGTAATGTATTTTTACGCCGGCACTTCTTAATGCCTGCAAAAGGAGTCTAATGGTATCGTTGTGGGCCAGAAACCGGGCTTTCCCCTTTTTGGAGTAAAATATCAGGTACCTCTTCAACTCAGGCTTTCGAGTTTCGCCAACCTCTATCCTTTCAGGGATTTTCAGAGGAGGTAAACCATCCTTACACAGCTTAAAACCCATTTTGACAAACGGGCCACATCCCGTGCAACCATCTATCATGCAATTCCCCGTGTACTTTTCCTCCATTGCCCTCCTGTATTCAAGTTGCATATACTTTTTGAAGATCATAACATCAATTCTATCCCAGGGTAGTTTTTCGCGGGGATCTTTTTCCCTCAAGTAACTTTCCCACTCGATCCCTTCTTTCTGGAACGCCTTTTCCCATCTTGAAAAGTCAAATCTTTCAGACCAGCTTTCGAGGAAGGCTCCATTCTGATAGGCTTCAAAGATTACTCCGGCAAGTCTTTCGTCTCCTCTGCCAAGGATTCCCTCGAGTATTGAGTTGTAAGGATTGTGGAAAGAAATTCTGAGATTCCTTTCTTTTCTTGTGATAGACCTTATCAGTCTGATCTTTTCAAAAATCTCATCGGGATGGTCCTGTCTCGTCCACTGAAAGGGTGTATGAGGTCTCGGTACGAAGGGTGATATGGAGGCCTTGAAGTTTATCCTGCGTGCGCTCCTTGCAACTCTCTTCAAAAAGAGGCCCAGCTCCCTGACATCATCCATCGTTTCTGTGGGAAGACCGATCATGAAGTAAAGCTTAATGTGTTTCCACCCGTATCTTCTGGCAATTTCAATGGATTTTTCGATATCTTCAAGTGGAACATTTTTGTTTATCACCCTTCTCAGCCTGTCTGAGGCGGTCTCCGGTGCAAGGGTCAGGCCGAACCTCCTCATGTCTTCCACAGCTTCAATGAGTTCCATATTGATGGCATCCACCGGAAGAGACGGAAGGGACACATAGACCTGATTGTGGAATTTTTCCTTTATCTTCAAAATAAGCTCAATAAGTTCCGGGTAGTCAGAGCTTGTAAAGGCAAGGAGGCCAACCTCGTCCCATCCGGTAAATCTGATACCCTCTTCAATAATCTCCAGAACCTCATCTACCTCCCTTTTCCTGAGAGGTCTGTAAACCATTCCACCTTCACAGAATCTACATCCTCTCGTGCATCCCCTCATTATTTCAACGGTAAGCCTGTTGTGGACGATATCCACATTGGGAACAACCTGTTTCACCGGGTAGAACTCCCTGTTCAGGGGGGCAAT
>JALSOY010000164.1 GCA_026986235.1 Caldifarciminota bacterium | reverse complement strand
GCTGAGGGAGAGGAATTCTCAAAAATCCCCCTTGGAGGGGGATTTTGTGGTGTGCGGTAGGCATCCCCCTTGGTGAAGGGTGATCATCCTGTCTTAAAATCCCCCTTGGAGAAGGGGGAGACAGGGGGATTGAAAATTAAGCGGTTGACATCCCCCTTTGTTCCCCTTCTGAAGAAGGGGGATTTTTCGAACGCCCTCAATTTTCGACCGGGCAGAATTCCGAATTAAACAAACTTTCTTATTTCATTGAAAAAATGCCGGATTTGTTGTGCACTCCTCTGGGGTGTCATAACGGGAATGAGCATTATCCATGCTGCAAGGATTACAAAGGTTGTTTTATCCCGGTACCAGACAGAAAGAATGAACCTCCCGTATATAAGTGCCATCCAGAGCATAAGGGGTGAATCGTTTTTGAAATAAAGGTGTGCTCCTATGAAGAGGAGTGTATAAAGGATGGCAAATTCAGATGAAATACAACCGCGGTGAACGAGATTTATGAGTATTGACGAGGAGAATGTGAGATCCGCATAAAGGTCAAGCCATCCAAGACGGGTTCCACCGTACTTCCTCGCGAGAAATCCGTCGAACATGTCAGTGGCCCATCCGGTGATAACGAGCAGTGTGGCCTCAAAAATGTCGGAGGTTAGGAGGATCAGAACGGATATGAAGAATCTACTGAGGGTGAGGGAGTCAGCAAATATGTGCATTTTTTGAGCAATCGGTCTCATGTTTAATTAATAATGAATTTTTCTGGAAAAATCAAAGTTTTTTAGCCCAGAGGTTACTTTGCCCTCTCTAATGTGACTTTGCCGATAAATAAATCACTCTTCTGGCAATATAATTTCCCCCGTATGTTTACCCTTTTTCTTACAATTCTTGCAGGGATTGTTACTCCTGAACTTGACCTCGGGATCCATACAGGGATCTTTTTGATCTATCAGGACGATTTTTACTATGCAAGGGAGGTATTTGACACCCTCATTCGTGACTTCAGTGGAAATCCCCTCCCGTATGTTATGAAGGCAGGTGCCCTTGATACTTACATGCTCGACCATTCTACCAGGGAATGGGAAGACGAATTTTTTGCAACCGTTAAGGAAGGTATCGATGTTTCAAAGTCTGCTATAGAGAAAGCGAAGAGCAGGGAAGATTCTGCCTGGATTTACTTCTCCCTTGCCTCACTCCACGGGTATAGAGCCATCAGGAGGGGGAGAAACAGGAATTATTTGAGTGCGTTGAGAGATGCCTATAGCGCTATCTCATTTTATAAGAAGACGCTCCACCTCGATCCTCGTCTTTACGACGCCTATCTTGGTCTCGGTTCCTTTCACTTTGCCATGTCTGAGCTTCCAAGGTTCGTGAAGTGGTTTGTAGCCCCCGGAGATTACAGGCGTAGAGCCTTAAAAGAGATAAAGCTTGCTGCCGACAGTGGTAAGTACACCCGCATCGTTGCAAAGGATACCTATGCCTGGATACTTGCCTATTTAAAACCCACCAGGGACGCGGTTAAATACGCAGAGGAGGTTGTGGACTCCTTCCCCAATTCAAGATCCTTCTGGTGGACTCTGGGATTTACCTACAGGCGTAAGGGTTACTGGTGGAAAGTGGAGCAGGTTTTCAAACGGTTGATCCCCATGACCCTGAAGGATCAGAGGGAGTATTATTTCAGTGTGGCGCTCGTTTACTTTAACCTTGCAAGGGCGAAATACTTCACGGGTAAGATTTCTGATGCCACCTGGTATCTTGACCTTGCAAACCTGTATCTTTATTTTGTAAATGAAGATCAGCCTGGATTGAAAGAGACGAAAAAGAGCTTTCAAAGACTCAGGAGATTGATAGAAAGAAGGAAAGAGTGGAGAGGATCACATGCAAAAAGAATTGGTAAAAATCGTTGAAGATTACAGGAACGACCTTTTAGAAACATACGGAGAGAAACTTATCTCGTGCTACCTTTACGGTAGTGCAGTAACTTCCGCCTATGTTCCCGGCGTTTCAGACCTTAACTTCCTTATAGTCCTTAGGGTGGTGAATATCAACGACCTGAAAGTTTATTCAAAAATTTTTAGGAAATGGCAGAGAAAGAAGGTCAGTCCACCCATAATCGTGACCCCTGAGTACATCTACAATTCTCTCGATGTTTTCCCGCTTGAATTCAGTGAGATAAAAGAAAACCACCTCCTCGTTTACGGAGAAGACATTATAAAAAAGGTGGAAATCCCACCTGAAAACCTGAGACTTCAGGTTGAAAGCGAACTCAAGGGAAAACTCCTGAAGTTCAGGCAGGGTATGATTTTTCTGTCAAACGACACATCGGAGTACAGGGAGTTTTTTCTCAGGATCGTGGGGACATTCGTTCCCGTATTCAGAGGTGTTTTGAGGCTTTTTGGTGAAAAGCCACCATTTGAATTTGTGGAAATTGCAGATAGGCTCTCCAGGCTCACAGGTTTTGACAGGAAAATCCTTAATAAGGCCTGGGAGATAAAGAGGGGAGCACCTGTGTCCCACGACGATATCAGAAACTTACTCTTCGATTTTCACGAAGAGATTGAAAAACTCACAGGGCTTGTTGATGGACTGAAGGTGAAATGAAATTAATCCTCCTCTTTCTGCTAGTGAGATTCCCGGCGCCCAGAGGGTATGTGAACGATTTTG
>JALSOY010000163.1 GCA_026986235.1 Caldifarciminota bacterium | reverse complement strand
AAAAAGTGCCTCCAAGGAGGAAAGGCCCATCTCCGGTCTGACAGATGCCACCCGCCGTAACCGTTTTGCCACCGGGATCACTGAATCTTTTTGACCAGCTGAGGTGACCGTCTCCGCTGACCTTCAGATATATAAAAGTACCTATTCCAACATCCCAGTCCATGCCGTTCGCGGCAACCGCCACTCCTCCAGAGGAACTGGAAACATCTATTGCCTTATCACCGCTATTAGGATAATTCGCCTTGTACACGCCAAACCACAGGGGATTACCCGAACTGTCTATGGCCGTCAATGCAATGTTTTCGTGATTGTAGCTTCTATACCCCGCCAGTACGAATCCATTTGCGAATTCGCTCATGTCCATGGGAGTAAAAAAGTAGGGACTCTGATCGCTGGAATAAACTCTCTTACTCCAGATGATGTTCATGGTGGAATCAATCTGGAGGATGCTCGCACCTGTAAAACTGTAGTTTGTCATACTCATAAGCAGGTTGGTTCCGTTATTGTGTGAAGCATATTCGCCGTGTGTAGAGCCATCGGTACCTATGAAAAAGAGCTTTGATCTAATGGGGTTACCTGAAGAATCTATGAGAATAACGAAGTAATAGAAGTGAAGGTCGAATCCGACGGCTTTATCGGCCGGTCCGGAGATGTAGAATTTACCGTCCGAGCATTTATCTATGTGGACATTGAGGAAATTGAGCTGGTGGTCTGGGTCGGTGTACCAGTGGGAGTAAGTGACTTCTCTGGAGGTATTCATTTTGAAGAAGATAATGGTATCATGGTTGGGAGAGGCGACGCCGGCGAAGCCGGCGTCGCCTCTCCCAACCAGATCCCTCAAATACATCCCCGTTAAATACCTGTACCATACAACTCCCCCCGTAGAATCTACCTTGAGAATCCACCCCTTGGAGTGACCGTTACCCGCCACGATGTAACCATCGTTTACCAGTAACACACGCTTTACCGATTCACCCTCATCACTCTTTCCGTATGTGTTTGAAAAGTAATGAAAACCGGATAAAATACCCAGAAGACCTGCAAACATAACCATTCTCCTCATAGCCACCTCCAGATTGAGATTAGTGTTTTTTTATAAAAGCCTGATTTGAAAAATTTTCCGATGGCACTTTCCCGCTCCGTGAAGTATCAAAGATTCATCCTTTTTAAAAGAGGATTCGCGTTTCTAAAAGTTCCCCTCGTGCACGGGGCAGGGTCCCTATACTCCATTGATTATTTGAGCATGTTTCATTAAGATAGACAACCAAAAAGGAGAAAATTTATGACAGGCACAATCCTTCTTGCCCTCAGCATTATGTTTAACCCTCCCCCATCAATCCACAGGATACAGTACGAGGAGTTCAAAAATTTCAAACTTCCGGATGTGGGAGATAGAAGGCCGGAGATTCCCTTGATGCCCAGAAAACACGATCTTTACAGGACAGTTTACGGTTTCCTTCCCTACTGGCAGCTTGGGAGTTACACCCTCATTCACTGGGATTTGATCTCCCATCTTGCCGCCTTCGGTATCGAGCTCGATGGAAACGGAAATGTGACCAATTACCACGGCTGGGTATCCAACTGGGCAGGCGTTATTGATTCGGCTCACGCCCACGGTGTTCATGTCCATCTTGTCATAATAGTTTTTAACTCAGGCAACATTCACAACATACTTACCGATCCCACGGCGAGGGCCCGTGCAATAAACACCATTAAGTCGCAGGTACTTGCAGGAAATGTTGAGGGCGCAAATCTTGATTTTGAAGTACCATATTCATCAGATCGAGAAGCTCTGAACACCTTTGTCACGATGTTACACGACACCCTCCAGGCCTATGGAAAGGAGCTCACCATCTGCGTTACTGCTGTGAACTGGAACGACAGGTTTGATGTCGCCACCCTTGCAGCCAATACAGAGGGACTTTTCATCATGGGTTATGACTACTTCTGGAGTGGTAGTGGTAATGCCGGGCCTGTTTCACCTCTTACGGGATACACATACAACATCACGAGGACGGTAAACTACTATGTCGCCAACTCCGGCGGCAGGCCGGACAGGATAATCCTTGGTGTTCCCTATTACGGTTACAAATGGCCGACATATTCGGAAAACCCCGGGTCAGCCACCCGTGGCAGAGGCAGGGCCGTTTTTTATCAACAGGCCATTATGGAAGCAAATTCCTACGGCCTTCTGTGGGACGATTACTCCCAGACTCCATGGTACAGATACTATGTCGAGGGTGACGGATGGTATCAAACCTGGTTTGACAACGATTCGAGTCTCGGTCTCAAGTGGGATCTGGTGATAAACTCGAATATTCAGGGTACGGGAATGTGGGCCCTTACCTACGACGGTACCAGGCAGGAACTGTGGAATGAACTTGCAAGACACTTCTCTGAAGGTACTCCTCCAGGGAGACCACAGGGACTCATGGTAAGGCTCACAGGGCCCCAAAAGATCACCGTGGAATGGTATCCAGATTCAAATGCCACTTTTTACGAAGTCTGGGTAAGTGACGACGGGAATAATTTTTCTCTTCTTTCCACCGTTTACGGACCATCCTATAATCACATGCGTGTACCTGCAGGCTCTGTAAAATTTTATAAAGTCAGGGCAGGTAACCCGTTTGGAATTTCACAGTTTTCAGAAGTCCTCG
>JALSOY010000162.1 GCA_026986235.1 Caldifarciminota bacterium | reverse complement strand
TGTTCGTGACTGTGAACTTCAAGTTGTAATTTACTCGAAATGCAAGAAATTTCATAATTGTTCTATAACAGCACAGATGACATTTTACACCTGATTTTACCGGTAATTTGCCGGTAAAGGTTGACAGTGCCGGTAATATCCGGTAAGATACCGGTATGTTGCCGGAAAATTTGAAAGATTTTTTCAGGTCACAGGAGGTTTCCTTTGCCCTCGATTGTCAGCGTATCCCCTCCCTCATGGAATTTGTAGTCGCCCTCGCCAACTCTGGTGGTGGTATCATCAGAGTAGATTGCCGGGATCCCTTATATGTCTCCTCCACAGGACTAAATCCCCCAATGGAACTTGTGAGTTTTGAAGACGAAGGTAAAACCTACATCTATGTCCCGGATGGACCCCTCAAACCCTATGTTTATAACGGTAAAATTACCATCATAAAAAACGATCAGGTTGTTTATGCTGGCCGTGAGGACATACTGAGACTTGCAGGTGAAAAGGATAGTGACTTCACCTCTGAGACTGTCAAAGGGGTACCCGATAACTTTTACGACAGTAATTTAGTTAACCTACTTCGGGATAAACTGGAAGAAATTTATGGATCCGGTATTTCCAATCCCTTTGAAGCTGCAGGTCTTGTGAAAAACGGAAATCCCACTCTTGCCCTGCTCCTTCTCGCAGGCAAAGACCCGAGTATCTACATTCCACAGAGTGCCGTTATCGTTGAGGGCACAGGTTCACTCAACATGAATATCCCCTACCTGGTCAATAGGCTTTTTCAATTGATATCAGGTAAAATAAGAGAAGTTCTGTTAAATCAAGGACTTACAGAGGATAAAATCCATGATTGCCTGAAAGTTAGTGTTGAAGAAGTTTTGATAAATTCGCTTCTTCACCGGGATTACACTGTGAGAGTTCCCAATCTGGTATCGATTCAGGATGCATCAATCCGGGTCTGGAATCCAGGTCTGGTTGCCGGAGAAAACGGTACTCCAGATCCGGGATATCTGTATATAAGGAATCCCCTGCTCTACCGTTTTGCCGGAATAATGGGGCTTGCATCAACTTCAGGCAGTGGTATCCTTAAGCTCAGGAAGCTGTCACTTCTTTGCAACTTCGGAAATATAGTCCACGAGATCGACAACGGGGGTATCAAAACTGTACTGAATCTGAAAATGACATACCAATCCAAGAGGCTCACTGAGAGGGAAAGAAAACTCCTTGAATACATCAAAAACGCAGGATATATAACGAGAAAAGATTACGAAAGGATCATGGGTGTATCTGAAAGAACTGCAAGACTCGATTTAAGCAACCTGGTTAAACGGGGAATCCTTAAAAAGGTGGGAAAGGGCAAAAACACCGTTTACGAACTCACCTAATCAAAAAGGATAGCCGCAACTGAGATGCGGTAAACCCTCTCGCCGTTCTCCGGAAACTCAAATGGATACTCTCTCCCCATGAGGTTAATCTCTTCAATCCTGACAAACACGCTGTTAAACAAACCTGCCTCTATTTCAACTGAGAGTATGGGGGTTCCGAAAAAGTCAGCGATTCCGGAAATTTTCAGGTAATTTTCCCTTTTAAAAACTCTCGAATATGTAAGTTTAGCCCTTACCCTTAATGAGTCGAATGAGAATTTTTCTTCAGAGTAAAAAGTTCCGGCAACTTTAAAGTGCCAGTTTTTCCAGTCCAAACGGGATACCATTTTTCCGGCAATAAATCCTTTCTGGCCGGTACCATCATAAACCCTGCCGTAACCGGCAAGTAAGTTCAGGAATGTTCCCTCTACGCCGGTCATAAAATAAGTTCTGTAACTGGAATCCGCCGTTATCCCTCGAAAGGTGGCGACGAAACTCTTTAGTTTTTGAGTGTATATAAATTCGGGAAAGACCCTGGATTGAAAGAACGGTTTGACAATAGCAAGATTTAATGCTTTATAGGTAAATCCTGCCTTCCCGTAATTTTTCCCGTTAGAGAGGAACTCCCCTGTAATGTAGAACTTTTGATCTCCGAACACCTTTCGGACTGAAAAACCGTGGAAAAAAGCTTTTCTCCTTCCCACAGATTCACCATAAATACCCGAAAGTTCTAACTTTCCCGTGTATCCGGCGTAATAAAGCCTGAAGTACCTTCCGGTGTCCTGAATAAATCTGTAATAGTAAGTCTGGAAACTGCCGTATCCAAGAGAAGGAGACACGACTGAATATTTATTGAACCCGTCATTTATGTAGTTTGTAGCAATGGAAAAAGAGAGTTTTCTGTACGACTCCCCAAAAATAAAACCGGCAGATGCATAGTTTCCGTACCCTCTTTCTGAATTCAGAACTGTAAAAGGTCGGGTTTTATCGTAAACCTTTTTCCTGAACCTTATGGAGAAAAGGTTAAAATCTGCGTCATAGAAGCCGGAGTAAAAGAGAGAAACATCTTCTGTGTATGGTATCCTGAACCCATCTACCTCGATATTTCGGTTAATCTGACTTACCACTCTCTGGCCGTACCATGTTGAGGGAATAAGGTAGAGGGTGGGATCAATCCACCTACTACCATAGTTCAGTGGTATCTGGGTCAGGAGAAGAAAGAGAAGCATTGTCATTCAGAAATGATTATAGTTTCTCCGACCGATCTTTATCAAGATCTATAGTTACAATCCTCTTTCCGGTCCGTCGTACTCATGATCTGTGGGGTGGATCTTTCTCATGGGCTTCATTCTGGTCTGTTCTTCGTAAACATGGGCTATTATTCCCGGGGTTCTTGCCATTATGAAAAATGCGTTTCCGAGCTCTGGCGGGAAACCGAGCTCGCAGAGAACGGCAGCTATTGCGCCATCAACATTTATAGGAAGATTTTTACCGAGAACTTCCCTTAGCGCATTCTGAGTGGCCTTTGCAAACTCCACGAATTTCCCTGCATGTCCTGTCTCTCCTGCGATCTCAAAAAGTTTCTTTGTTCTGGGATCGTTTGTATGATACCTGTGTCCGAAGCCAAAAACTTTTTCCTTTTTTTCCTTTTTCTCTTTTACCATTTCTCTGGCAACTTCTTCAGGAGATTTTCCGCTCTCCTCTGCTCTTTTTACCCCTTCGATAAAGAACCTCATTGCGTCCTCTATCGCGCCGCCGTGGTACCTATAAATGGCGAGAATGCCACCTGCAAGTGCTGCATTTAAGGGAGATCCCGTGGATGCAATGGTTCTTGCCGCCAGAGTTGATGGTGGAGTTGCACCGTGGTCTATTGATGATACGAGAATCGTGTCAATCAGTTTTCCAGTTTTCTCGTCGGGAAGTTCACCTTTCAGTATTAGGTATATCGCCTGTGCAAAGCTCACCTTTCCCATAAGGTAGTCTATGGGATACCCCCTGACAGAAATCTTGTTAGGTTCAATCTTTGTTATTGAAGTCTTCCAGTGAAGATCGCTCATTTTTATCCTCCCATTTTTTGAAGGATTTCTTTTGTGACCACGGGTATATCCATGAAAGATTCAACGACATGGGCACCAACTTCTCTCAATCTTTTCACTTTACTTTCCCATGAGCCCCGGTTACCCTCCACAATGGCACCTGCGTGGGAAAACCTTGTCCCTGACTTTGCCGCCTTTCCACCTATGAAAGCAACGAGTGGCTTTGTGAATTCCCCTCTTTCTATGAGATCGGCCACCCTTTCCTCCTGTGTGGTTCCAATCTCACCGAACATTACGACGACCTTCGTCTGATCGTCTTCCTGAAAGAGTTTTATCACATCCGGGTGAGGTAATCCCACCACTGCGTCTCCACCCACATGTATGATCGTACTTTCTCCAAGTCCTGCTTTTGTCAGGTAATAGGAAATAGCTGAAGTAATGCCTCCACTCCTCGATGTTACCCCGACAGGTCCGGGTTTAAACCATTCCCTTGCCGAAGCCGCTCTTCCACCAATCATGCCGAGAACTGCTTTTCCTGGAGAGAGCAGTCCGAGTGTATTTGGACCCACAAATCTGGCCCCGGCCTCCTCCGCCCTCTTTGCAATCTCAAGTACATCGTGAATGGGCACTCTGTCCGGTATCAGCACCAGGAGCTTTACCCCAGCTTCAATCGCTTCAAGTGCGCTTTCTTTGACGGCAGGCGCAGGTACGAATATCACACTTGCGTCAATGGGCCCCACGGCCTCCCAGGCCTCCTTAACCGTATCAAAAACAGGTATTCCATGTACCTCCTGTCCACCTCGCCCGGGAGTTACCCCACCAACCACATTCGTTCCGTAATCCTTCATCAATTTTGCCCTCGTTGACCCCTCCCTTCCCGTTATTCCCTGAATGATAACCCTTGTCTTTTCGTCAACGAGTATCGACATTCCTGGCCTCCTTATTTTAAAAATTGGCTGAATGTAAAAAATGTTATAACACCGGCAACGAAAGTTCCAGCAACAAGCTGAGAAACTGTGTGCTTTCTTAGGGCATACCTTGCCCAAAGAACAGGCAGGACGAAAAGATAGATCCATGAAAATTGTACTCCGAAAACCATTATCACTGCCATTGCAAAGGCGGAAACCGTGGAGGCGTGAAGACTGATCTTCCAGAAAAGTGTAATCAGCATCATAACCGTTGCAAGAAACACATAGTTGAGCATGGAAACGGTGAGAGGAGGCGGTGCCTTAAGTTTATCGAGAATGAGAAATCCTGTAAAAGCTGAGATGATACTGATCACAAAAAATCTCCAGCGTTCTTCCCTCCTATCAAGGTGTAAACTCGATACCTCCCCTTTTTTCCAGAAGTAAAAAACCACCCCAAATGGAATAAAAGTTGAAAAAACGAGGGTGAGGAGTGTCCAGAAGATTGAAACCGTTACTGAATGTTCGTACTTCCGGGCAAACAGGTAAAAGACGATAACCGAGATCAGGGAGCCATCTGAGAGATAGGAGATCGTCCGTGCTAATTTATGCATCAATATCCGAGCTCACTCAGAATTCTTATATCTTTACGCCACCTCGGCTTAACCTTTACCCAGAGTTCAAGATATACAGGACGCCCCAGAAGTGCCTCTATCTCCTTCCTGGCAATAGTCCCGAGTTTCTTTATCGCCCTTCCTCCCTTTCCAAGGATTATTGCCTTCTGTGAATCGCGCTCAACATAAATGATCGCTCTGATGTAATCTTTACCACCGTGATGTGGGCTTTTTTCAATAAACTCTTCAACGAGTACGGCAGTGGAATATGGAATCTCTTCACCGTACAGATAAAAAACCTTTTCCCTTATCAATTCAGAGACGAAAAACCTTTCCGGCTTGTCGGTAACGATGTCAGGAGGGTAAAAAGGCTCCCCCTCGGGGATGTATTTGATAATCAGCTCAAGGAGTTCGTCTGTGTTTATCAGTTTCAGAGCACTGATGGGAACGATCTCAAGGTAGTCGTGTAATTTAGAATAGTGATCTATTACTGGCAACACCTCTTCGCGCCTTATGGTGTCAATCTTGTTTATGGCAAGGATCGCCCTTTTATTGCGTTTCTTAATCTCTTCGATAATCCTGAGGTCGATATCGTCTGGAGGAAGAACGGGCTCTGTAAGGTGCAGTACGAGATCTGCCTCCTCAATGGCTTCGAAGGCTCTCTTAACCATGATTCTGTGGAGCTCGTAACGGGCCTTTTCAAGAATTCCAGGAGTATCAAGAAATATCACCTGATAATTCTCTCCAGTCAAAATCCCGATAATCTTATGCCTCGTTGTCTGGGGTTTTGGCGATATGGCAGAGAGTTTAAACCTCAAAAAGTTGTTTATAAGAGTGGATTTTCCAACATTCGGTCTTCCCACGATTCCCACATAACCGGCCTTAAAGTTCTCCATCACACATTCTCCTCTCTTTTCAATAAATATAAACCAATCCCGATGAAAAGTATATTTGGGAACCAGATTGCGAGGAGTGGTGGAACGATGGCCCTGTCAGCGAGTTCTTCTCCACCAACGAGAAATATGTAATAAAGCATGAAAAGGAGGAAGGAAAATCCAAAGGCGGTACTGAAGCCACTCTTGCGGGTCATAACCGCTATGGGAGCACCCATGAGGATAAATGCAATGGCGGCAAAGGGAATAGAAAACTTTTTGTGGATCTCCACCCACAGCTGGGATATCCTTTTTTTCATAAACCGGACTTTCCCCGGATCCTTCTTTCCAAACCTCTCTATTTCCTTTTTCAAACTTTTTATCCTTGCAAGGAGCATGGAAGCTGACATTTCTCTGTCACCGCGATATTCCCTTTCGTGCATTATAAGCCTGTAGTTTACGGGAATGGTTATCACCTGCTGCCTGAACCTTATTACTCTGTAGTTTTCCTTCCGCGGACCCTCGGTTTCGTGAACCTCTCCATTTTCGAGGTAAAACACGAGTTTATCCCGCTCACTCACTACTCTACCCTTTCGTGCAAACACTGTTCTCACCCTTCCATCCTCCAGGATCTGTTGAATCATGACATCCCTGATTTCGGAAGTCTTTTCGTTCTTTCTCCTCACATAAATCAGAAAGTTCTCAATGGAAGTAAAAACCCCCTCTCTGATCCGGGCAACGGGTTTTTTCTCGTGTATGTCTATTAATAGATTTTTGAGACGGTGGTTCGACTCCGGCAGAATGGTATTGTTGAAAATAGACATAAGGACGAAAACGAGAAACCCAAAGACCATGGGACCCAGAAGGATTCTCTTCAGTGAAATGCCAAAGGACTTCATTGCCAAGATCTCGAAATCCTGGGCGAGCCTGCCAAAGGCCATCAGGGTTGAGATTAAAACCGCCATGGGGACGGTGAGGGCGACGATAAAAGGAAGAGAGTAAAGAAATACTTTGAGAACGATGAGGAATTTTATCCCCTTGCGAAGAAAGAGGTCGAGAAGGTCAAATACCCTGTCGAGTATCATTATCACGGTGAGAACGAGAAAACCACCAAGGAAGGGGAGTAGGTGTTCCTTTACCACATAGTCATCGAGTTTCTTCATTTTCTGGAGAAAAAGATAATGATCAGGTTCAGGAGAGCCGTAAGAATCAGGGAGATCAGAATGGATGTGCCGAGTGGAAAGTAGAATTTAAAGTTGTCTTTTTCATACACAATATCACCTGGTAGTCTGCCGGGATGTATAAATTTTTCGATTATGATAAAAATGAGACCAACGGCAATCAGGAAGATACCTATCCAGATCAGCGCTTTTCCAATGCTCATGGGAGATTAATATTACTCCTCCTTTACGATACCATCAACCACCCGTTTTTTACAGCTGAAACTTGAACAAATTTTTCAGGGCCCTGATTTTAATCTCAAATTCGAGTCTCTCGAGGTTGTTAAAGGCCTCACTCAAACTCTTTCCATAAGTTACGATCCCATGTTTCTGGAGTATAAGGACATTGTATTTCTTTGCCTTTTCCTTCACCAGTTCAGCGAGTTCGAGTGTACCTGCTTCTTTATAAGCCACGAAACCAAATTTACCGATAAACATTTTCATCTCCGGTAGTATTGGTTCGTACTCTCTGGGCATCTGGAGAGAAAAGGCAGTTGCGTAGGGTGGATGTGCGTGGATTATTGCCTTTACATCAGGTCTAACACTATAGATGTAAATGTGCATCCATTTTTCCGATGAGGGCTCCTCTGTTCCTTCAACTTTCTCACCCTTTTGATTGATAACTACGAGAGTATTTTCGTTGATTTCTCCTTTTCTGAAGCCTGCAGGTGTAATGAGAATATTTCCATCGTCACGAAGGGCGCTGAGGTTACCGTCAGTGGCTATGGAATAGCCTTTCTGATACATAAGGTGGGCGAACTTTACGATTTCTGATTTAAGGTTTTCCATGGTTTGATAATGGGGGGCGAAGCCGCGCGCATGCGCGGCTTCGCCCCCCATTCTTAATTTCCAAGCTCCTGCGCGTCAACAACGGCCATTGCCGCTATGTTCACAATATCCTTCACCTCGTCTCCCCTCTGAAGCACATGGATGGACTTTGAGGCACCCATGAGAACAGGACCAATTGCCTCGGCATCCCCAAGTCTCTGAAGTAACTTGTACGAAACATTAGCCGCCTCAAGATCAGGGAACACGAGGACATTGGCGTCTTTTACCCGGCTGAAGGGGTATGTCTCCTCGACTATTTCGGGTACTACCGCAGTGTCAGCCTGCATCTCACCGTCAATAACTATATCCGGCCTCTTCTTCCTCACTATTTCCACAGCCTTCCTCACCTTCTCACTCAGAGGATGTGGCGTTGAACCAAAGTTGGAAAAGGAAAGCATCGCCACTCTCGGCTCTATGTCAAACTTCTTAGCAAGATCCGCGGCAAGAATGGCAATCTCGGCAAGGTCCTCTTCCGTGGGCTCTATGTTCACCGTTGCATCTGTGAAAAAGTACACCCGTTCCTTGATAACCATAATGTAAAGACCGGCTACCTTTTTCACACCCTTCCTGGGCTTTATAATCTGCAGAGCAGGTCTCAAAACCTCAGGATAGTGGTAGGTCAGACCCGAAACGAAGGCGTCTGCGTCCCCCATGTACACCATCATGGGTCCAAAATAGTTGGGCTGTTGCATAAGCAACTTCGCTTCAGTTAAAGTAACCCCCTTCCTCTGTCTCATCTCATAGAATTTCTGGACATAACTGTCAAATCCAGGAAATGTCTCGGGATGCACGGTTTCAATCTTACAGCATTTGAGGCCCAGAGACTCTATCTTGGCTTCGATTACTTCTTTTCTCCCTATCAAAATGGGACGGGCGATCCCTTCTTCAATAAGGATGTGGGCTGCCCTGATGATCTTTGACTCCTCACCTTCTGCGAAGACCACCTTCTTGGGGTCGGACTTGGCCTTGTTGATAATGATTCTCATAACTTCTCTTGATTTCCCGAGTCTCGCCTCAAGTTTTTCCCTGTACTCGTCAAGGTCGATGTGGAATCTTGCGACGCCTGTTTCCATGGCTGCCTTTGCAACAGCAGGTGCCTCCCACAGGAGAACACGGGGATCAAGGGGTTTGGGGATTATGTAATCCGGGCCAAATTTCAGAGATTCCACGCCGTAAGCCTTAAGCACACTGTCCGGTACATCCTCTTTAGCAAGATCTGCAAGGGCATGCACAGCCGCAATCTTCATCTCATCGTTTATCGCCCTCGCTCCGACATCAAGTGCCCCTCTAAAAATGAAGGGGAATCCAAGAACATTATTTACCTGATTGGGATAATCACTTCTTCCTGTGGCAACTATGGCATCCGGCCGGGCCTCTTTGGCATCCTCGTACCTGATCTCAGGATCAGGGTTGGCCATGGCAAAGATTATCGGCCTGTCGGCCATAGACTTCACCATTTCCTTTGTCAGGATATTGGGTTGTGAGACACCTATGAACACATCAGCACCCTTTATCGCCTCCTCAAGCGTCCTGACAGGTAACTCCGTTGCAAATCTCTCCTTGTAAGGATTCATCCTTTCTTTTCTGCCCCTGTAAATAACCCCTCTGGAGTCGAGCATGATGATGTTTTCTCGCCTTGCTCCAAGTTTCACATATAGATCAGCACAAGCTATTCCTGCGGCCCCGGCTCCACTCACAACGATTTTTACCTCATCTATCTTTTTACCAACAAGCTCGAGGGCGTTCAGGAGACCGGCGGCGGAGATTATGGCTGTTCCGTGCTGATCGTCATGAAAGACGGGAATTTCCATAATTTCTTTGAGTTTTTCCTCAATATAAAAGCACTCCGGAGCCTTTATGTCTTCAAGATTTATACCACCAAATGTGGGCTCAAGTAGCTTGACCACTCTGATGAGCTCGTCCGGATCCTCCGTGTCCACTTCTATGTCGAAGACATCAATATCTGCGAATCTTTTGAAAAGCACTCCCTTTCCTTCCATAACCGGTTTGGCGGCAAGGGCCCCTTTGTTGCCAAGCCCGAGGATGGCGGTTCCGTTGGAAACAACGGCCACGAGGTTCCCCTTGGCTGTGTATTTATAAGCCAGTGCAGGGTCTCTTGCTATCTCTCTAACAGGTTCCGCGACGCCCGGTGTATAGGCAAGTGAAAGATCCCTCTGAGTGTTGAGGGGTTTTGTCGGCTTTACTTCAATCTTTCCAGGTCTCCCCTTGGTGTGGTATTCAAGGGCCTCTTCTTTTGTAATTAACATTTTTCCACCTCCGAATTTTCACAATTTTGCAATTTAGAAAAATTTAAAGGCTACAAATGGGATTAATCAACCCCTATTTGTTCAAAAATTCGTCTATTCTCCTCTTCCAGTCCTCAGTTGTGGAGAGGAAGGCAAAACTGTCGGCACTCAGGTTGGAAAGCATGTGAATCAGGGCTCCGTAAAAGTTATTCGCTATGGATTTCTGTAACCCCAGGGCGAAGTCTGATCCTTCCATGATCTGATTAACTATCTCTCTCCCTTTGTCCATTAAACTTTCGTGTTCCACAAGATAGTCTCCCAGTCCAATGCGAAATGCCTCCTCTGCATCCAGCATTCTACCTGTCAGGATCAGATCCTTTGCCCTCCCAAGTCCGACGAGGGCAACGAGTCTCATTGTGCATCCAGTGGGAAAAACCGCTCCGACCTTTACGGCGGGAAATCCAATCTTTGCCCTTTTACTCAGAACTCGAATATCGGATGACATGGCAACGCCAAAGCCTCCACCCATGGCGTACCCGTTGACAAGTGCCACTGTGGGTTTTGGGAAGTTAAAAAGGTCCTCCATTAACCCCTCGAGCTCCAGAGCGAATTCCCGGGCTTTAACGGTACTTTCAAATCTGTTTAGAATGGCAAGATCCACTCCCGTTGAGAAAGATTTTTCACCCGCGCCTGTTATCATGAGCACACGGATGTCACG